>NZ_SADP02000497.1:0-357 GCF_004010375.2 Mesorhizobium sp. M2E.F.Ca.ET.209.01.1.1
CTGTATTCGAGATTGAGGAAGCCAAGGTCGAAGGTGGCGTTGTGGGCGATCAGCTTGGCGCCGTCGGTGAAGGCCAGCCACTCATCGACGATTTCGGCGAAGGTCGGCTTGCCGACCAGGTCTGCGGCGCTGATGCCGTGCACGGCCTGCGCCTCGGCATGGATGGCGCGGCCTTGCGGATTGATGAATTTGTGGAAGGTGCGGCCGGTAGGGAAGCGGTTGACCAGTTCAACGCCGCCGAGCTCGATGATGCGGTCTTCGCGCAAATCGAGGCCCGTGGTTTCCGTGTCGAAGATGATCTCACGCATTCGAATCAATCCGCTCCAAGGAGCAGAATCACAAACCATAACAAAATGT
>NZ_SADP02000498.1:0-357 GCF_004010375.2 Mesorhizobium sp. M2E.F.Ca.ET.209.01.1.1
CTCGAACCCAGCTATGCCGAGCATAGCCGGCGCCTTGCTGACGCGCTCGAACGGATGTATTAGCCGCGCCCGACATGCGGCCAGTTGGTTTCAACGGCCGTCCCAACTACGCTTTTGATGGAGGCGACGATGAGATGCTGTTCACGCATTTCGCGCCTTCGCGGCGGACGGACCAGTTGACCCGCTACCGCGGATTTCAAACTTCCTGACGATGCGAGCGCCGACCGCAAATCTGCGGAGGGCAGTTATCTTTTCCGCGCGGTTGACCGTGCGGGACCAAACGACGGTGAGCCGAGCGCTTTCCGCGAACGATGGTGGCTGCCCGAAGGCCTTAGATGCGGCTTTGCAACACTCCGG
>NZ_SADP02000499.1:0-357 GCF_004010375.2 Mesorhizobium sp. M2E.F.Ca.ET.209.01.1.1
ATCTCGACTATATCGGCATCAAGACCTACACGGCGAAAGGCGCGCTCGCCGGCGAGCTGCGCATCGTCGGCCTGTTCACTTCCACCGCCTACACGCGCTCGGTGATGAAGATCCCCTATCTGCGCTCGAAGGCCGAGACCGTGATCTCGAAATCCGGCTTCGATCCGCACGATCACTCCGGCAAGGCGCTGATCAACATCCTGGAGAGCTATCCGCGCGACGAGCTGTTCCAGGTGCCGGTGCCGATCCTGCGCAAGCACGCCCTCGCCATCCTCGGCCTGATCGAACGGCCGCGGGTGCGGGCGCTGGTGCGTGTCGACCAGTTCGACCGCTTCGTCTCGATCATCGTCTTCGTGC
>NZ_SADP02000500.1:0-357 GCF_004010375.2 Mesorhizobium sp. M2E.F.Ca.ET.209.01.1.1
CTGATCGCCGCGATCGGCGTCGGCGTCTGCTCTTCAGTCATCCCTTACATCTGCGATCAACTCGCCATGGCGCGACTGCCGCGCGCGAGCTTCGCGCTGATGCTGTCGCTCCTGCCGCTCACGGCGACGCTCATCGGCGTCGTCGTGCTGCGCCAGGTGCCGGTCGTCACGGATTGCCTCGGCGTCGCTCTGGTGATCGCCGGCGTTGCCATGCACAAGCCGGCGGCAAATACATGAATTTGTTCGACTAGGCGAGCTTCTCTTTGAGAAACGCCACTGTCCTGCCCCAGGCAAGGTCGGCCGCCTTCTTGTCGTAGCGCGCGGCCGAAGTGTCGTTGTTGAAGGCGTGGTTGGCGC
>NZ_SADP02000501.1:0-357 GCF_004010375.2 Mesorhizobium sp. M2E.F.Ca.ET.209.01.1.1
CGCCCAGCTTTCCACCGTTGTCGATCACAAGACCGGCCGCAGGGGTCACCAGCAGCACGTCATGGACATCAAGCTTGCCGGCCACCCGATGGCGCGGCTCTGGGTCAATCATCCCGGCGAGGACGATCCCTGGGGCAGCCAGCGTCCCTCCTATTGGGCGGGAAGCGGCATCCTGCCGCGCGTAGCGCAGCACCGCGATCTGGCAATGCTGATCTTCGATACCGAAGAACACCGCAACAACTGGACCCACGCCTATCTCGGCCGCGACGGGCTGGAGGAGGTGATGATGGAAGGCAACTGGCTCATCACCCGCTCCGGCCGTGGCTTCGCCAGCCTTTGCGCGACGAACGGACTTGA
>NZ_SADP02000502.1:0-357 GCF_004010375.2 Mesorhizobium sp. M2E.F.Ca.ET.209.01.1.1
AGAAAATCCGCCCAGACATAGTGCGGCAGCATGAAGCGGTCATGCAGCGAGGTGCCCCAGCGCACGAAGCGCCCGTCGAGCGGGTTCTTCCAGGCGCGTGCGATGATTGCCCTGACCAGCAACTGCTGCGCCAGAGACATGCGCGCATTGGGTGGCATCTCGAATCCACGGAATTCGACAAGGCCAAGCCGGCCAGTTGGGCCATCGGGGGAAAACAGCTTGTCGATACAGATTTCCGAGCGGTGCGTATTGCCGGTGACGTCGGTCAACAGATTGCGGAACAGGCGGTCGACCAGCCATGGCAGAGGTGGATTACCCTGGTCGGGATGCGGCACCTGCGCCATCGCGATCTCGAGC
>NZ_SADP02000503.1:0-357 GCF_004010375.2 Mesorhizobium sp. M2E.F.Ca.ET.209.01.1.1
TCGGAACATCTCGCCGCAATCTCAGTTCGGTTGGTGGCGGCGCGTTCTGCGTCCCGAATGCGCCGTCTTGGGCGTCAGGAGTCCCATCGAAAGGCTCGCCCGTTCATCCCCTTTGCGGGCGAGCCTTCCGTGGGTCCAAGGTTGGCGGGCCGTAATGGCGCTCGCGTCATGTCCTGCCCTCACACGGCTGAAAATTCTAATATTATTGACAAGCTGCCGCGCGAAATCACTTTTGTGTTTTTTCAATACCTCGAAGTGTGTTTTGAAAATCGCCGACTTGCATTTCTTTGCGGCGCATGAGCCTGACGTTCCGGTTTTCGGCCCCAACACGACTGACCCCTTCGCGGCCAACTTCGG
>NZ_SADP02000504.1:0-357 GCF_004010375.2 Mesorhizobium sp. M2E.F.Ca.ET.209.01.1.1
CTCCGGCCAGGACGACGCTCCCCGCAGCGCATTCCTTCGCCAGGAGGATATCTCAAGGCTTTGCTGACCGGTTTGTCGAGCGTTGTCCACCCCTGCCAAATCGCGGCGGCCAAGGTGGAACGAAGCTGCGATGCGTGCGTTTTCCTGCCGTGGCCGGCGAGGCGCCACCTCCACCGGTCGGTTGAAGGCCCGCTCTGCTCCCGGCAGGGTGGGCCTTTTTTGGAAGGCGAGGTAAGCATGGGAACGACACCCCTCGCCATGCGTTAGCTGTTACTAAGGTGGAGTGGTGTCATTGCTTTGCCTTTGCAAAGCGTTTACGTCTTGCCATTCCAGAAAATCGAAGAAGTTTTTTCGGAC
>NZ_SADP02000505.1:0-356 GCF_004010375.2 Mesorhizobium sp. M2E.F.Ca.ET.209.01.1.1
GCACCGGAACGGTCACCTACCACAATGATGGCACCTTCACCTACGCGCCGGTCGCCGGCGAGGAAGGGACGGTGACGTTCCAGTACCAGATCGTCGACGGTGACGGCGATCCGTCGGTGACCACGGTGACGATCAACCTGCTGAAGGATTCGACGCCGACGCTCGTGATCGCCGCGGGTTCGGACACCAGCGTGAACGAGGCTGGCCTTCCGGTGCGCGGCATCGAGCCGGCAGGTTCCGGCGAGATTGCCGACCATGATGGGACCAACAACAGCGATCCGAGCGAAACGGCGACGGGCGCGCTGACGATCACGACGGGCAGCGACACGATCGGCCACCTTTACGTGACCGACAAG
>NZ_SADP02000506.1:0-356 GCF_004010375.2 Mesorhizobium sp. M2E.F.Ca.ET.209.01.1.1
CTGGACAAGACCGTCGTACCCGCGGGGGAGGGTACTTTCAAAGTCAGCAATACGTCCAAGGACACGGTTCACGAAATGATCGTCGTGCCGGCCGCGGATGCGAAAAAGACCGCATTGCCGTATGTGAAAAATGAAAATCGCGTCAACGAGGATGCGGCCGGCCATCTCGGCGAGGTTTCCGAACTCGATCCAGGCAAAACCGGATCGCTGACCCTGGACCTCAAGCCGGGCAGCTATGCCGTTTTTTGCAATATCCCCGGTCATTTCATGAATGGAATGTGGGCAACGATCCTGGTCAAGTAGACGGTGATCCAACGCTGCAACCCGCCCGCCAAAAGGCGCGGCGGGTTGCTGTT
>NZ_SADP02000050.1:0-1576 GCF_004010375.2 Mesorhizobium sp. M2E.F.Ca.ET.209.01.1.1
TTTCCCTTGCCGGTGGAAGCCGCCTGGTTCGACGACTTGACCAACGTCACGCAGCAAGGGCATGCTGACGAACAGAGAGACCTTGACTGCAGGCTCCATTTCGTTCCGCGCTTAGGACGTTGTCGGTCATGACGCGGGCTATTGTGACGCCGAGGCTGGCGTAGCAGGCCACCGCCGCCTTGAGGAAGGCGATGGCGCGTTCTTCTTTCTCGTCGGGCAGGATTTGCGAGAAGGCGATGCGGGACGCGTCGTCGATGCAGACGTGGACGAACTCCCAGCCGGCGCCGCGCGACTTGCCTTTTTGCGGCTCGCCGGTGATGCGATGGCCGACTTGGCTGAAGCGGCCGAGCTTCTTTGATGTCGATATGGATCATCTCGCCTGGGTTCTCCCGCTCGTAGCGCCGGACCGGTTCGGCCGGCTCGCTATCGCTTAGCCGCGACAGCCCGGCACGCTTGAGAACCCGGCTGACGGTGGCGGGCGAGACGCCGACCTCATGGGCGATGTGCTTGCCGGTCCAACGTTGCCGCCGCAGCGCCATGATGCGCTCGGCGATCAACGCAGCGGTGGCCTGTGACATATGGGCGGGCCGCGAGGAACGGTCGATCATGCCGGCCCGCCCTTCAGCCTTATAGCGCTCGACCCAGCGCGCCACGATCTTGGCCGACGCCATAGACCCGCGCCGCATGGGCTTTGGAAAAAGCGCCCTCTATCACCGACAGCGCCATCTCCTCTCGACGCAGCGGTGTGAGACGGGCATTCTTGTGGATGTTCATTCGGACCCTCCGATAGATGCTGAAGCGTGGTAACTCCAGTCTCCTCGGTCCGGTCCGAATGGACAACCTCCCGAAAGCTCACAGCTAGCAAGAGTCTTTGGTGATGCTCGGATGCCGAGTCCACCACCACTGAGAGCCCAATAGACATTATTGTGGTGGGCGTTTGAATTGGCACTAGATATGGACCCACGAGAACTTGGAACGTTGAATACGACGGTCGCCTCTCATGCGGAGACACCTATGTTCGGAAGAAGACACACGAATGGTCAAGTGTTCCGGTAGCGCGGCGCGAAACACAGTGTCCGCCACTTGCTCGGACAACTTCTTCGGTGGCATGCGGATTGCAAGGGGGATGGTGAAGCGAAGGTCAGCGCATCACAACCTCGCCGTTCTGTTAATTGCTCCGCCTCAAGTGCAAATAGGCGTTCTCAACGTGTAAATTCTTTATGAAACTTGGCTTGTTGGAGCTACGCGGTATCGAAACCGGTAGAACAGTGCACCAGCAAAATGGAGTGGCTTCTTAACTGTTAAGCAGGCGCGTTGTTGATCGAGCTGCAGCAGGAGTTTGACGTCTCCTAATTCCATCTGCCAGCACATGGCCCTGGCTTCGCTTGAGACTATTGTGGGTAACAAGGCTCGCCCCGAGGTAGAAAAGCAGCCGTAGACTTTATTCGAAAAGAAGCGGATATATTGGAGTATACCTCAGTGCGAGCCATATCTGAACTCGCCGAATTCGTTAGCAGCTATCCAGCAAGTGCACTGCCTGCGGCGACACGGCGTACAATTTCGTTGCTCATTTTAG
>NZ_SADP02000507.1:0-356 GCF_004010375.2 Mesorhizobium sp. M2E.F.Ca.ET.209.01.1.1
CAGAAGTCGACCTTAACGCCGCCGAGCGGTTCCCAGAACTTGGCGTTCCAGGGCTCGTCGAAGACCTGGAGCATCTCGTCCGCGCAGATGCGACGGTCGTATTGCTCCAGCTCCTCCATGTGTTCCCACGGCTCGTTGACGGACAGGAAGATCACGCGGAGCATGGCCTTCTCCAGGGCGCTGTAGCCGTCGATCGCACGCTTGATCGGGTTCGGGAGATCCAGCAGACCAAAGCCTTCGGACGTGTCGTGCAGGATGGCGGCCCGCCGGAGGTGCTTCGGCACCTGGCGGTAGAGCTTCACCTCATGCTCGGCCACGTAGTAGGGCTTCTTGGTCTGGCCGGAGTAGCGGGGAAG
>NZ_SADP02000508.1:0-356 GCF_004010375.2 Mesorhizobium sp. M2E.F.Ca.ET.209.01.1.1
CGGGCAGGCGTAGAATGGCGGGGTGAATTTCCCCGTCCAAGCCATCACCCTCGACCTCGACGACACGCTGTGGCCGTTCGCTCCGATCGGCGCCCGCATCGAGCAGGTCCTGCACGCATGGATGCGTGAACACAGCCCCGCCACCGCCGCGATGTATCCGGTGGCCGCGATGCGCGAACTGCGCGAGCGCCTGTACCACGCCCACCCGCATCTGCACCACGACCTCAGCGAACTGCGCCGGCTGACCCTGCACGAAGCGCTGCACAGCAGTGGCGCCAGCCTGGACCTGCTGGAGCCGGCGTATGAGGTCTTCTACGCCGCGCGCAACCAGGTCGAGTGCTACCCCGATGCGATCG
>NZ_SADP02000509.1:0-356 GCF_004010375.2 Mesorhizobium sp. M2E.F.Ca.ET.209.01.1.1
CTGGCCGAGGCGGACCTGCCGGCGGTCGAGGAGCGCATCGAGGGGCTGCAGAAGGACATCCAGATACTGCTTCTGCCCAAGGACGCGGCCGACGACAAGAACGCCATCCTCGAAATCCGCGCCGGCACCGGTGGCGATGAGGCGGCGCTCTTCGCCGGCGACCTGTTTCGCATGTATGAGCGCTACGCCGCCGAACGCGGCTGGCGGTTCGAAACGGTATCGGCGAGCGACGGCGATGCCGGCGGCTTCAAGGAAATCATCGCCACGATCTCGGGAAAGGGTGTGTTCGACCATCTGAAATTCGAGTCCGGGGTGCATCGCGTCCAGCGTGTGACTGAAACCGAGGACAGCGGGAG
>NZ_SADP02000510.1:0-356 GCF_004010375.2 Mesorhizobium sp. M2E.F.Ca.ET.209.01.1.1
CAGAAGCCGACCAAGTCCGCCCAGCCGGCGCGGCTTTCACAATGGTGGCAGCGCCTGCGCGACCCGCAGCTCAACATGCTTGTCGCGGAAGCGGTCGCCGGCAATCTCGATGTCGTGACCGCCAAGGCCAAAATCCGCGAGGCGCGGGCAAGCTACCGCCAGTCGGTGGGCAAGTTGCTACCCTCCGCCGAGGGTTCGGCCTCGGCCACCCGCAATAGGACCGCAGCAACCAGCTCGGGCACGGCAACCAGCACAACCTATGACCAGTACGAAGCAGGCTTCGATGCCAGCTGGGAACTCGACCTCTTCGGCGCCAACCGCCGCAGCGTCGAGGCCGCCAGCTACGGCTTGGACGC
>NZ_SADP02000511.1:0-355 GCF_004010375.2 Mesorhizobium sp. M2E.F.Ca.ET.209.01.1.1
CGCTGAAGGAAGTGCTCGACCTCGACTATGTCGTGCTGGCCAGAGTGAAAGGCTTCTCGGAGACGCAGGTCATTTTGCGCGAAGCGTTGAAGAACGCGGCGCTGCCGACGCTGACGCTGGTCGGCGTGCAGTTCACCTTCCTCATCGGCGGAACCGTCATCGTCGAGCGGCTGTTCTCCTATGAAGGCCTCGGCAATATGGCGATCGACGCTGTCATCAACCGCGACCTGCCGCTGATCCAGGGCATCGTGCTGGTGTTCGCGCTGCTTTTCGTTCTGATCAACCTCACCGTCGACATGATGTATGCGCTGCTCAATCCGAGGCTGCGCCATGGATGAGGCCCGTATCGCCCGAC
>NZ_SADP02000512.1:0-355 GCF_004010375.2 Mesorhizobium sp. M2E.F.Ca.ET.209.01.1.1
GCCGCCGCAGCAGCAGCCGCAGCGGCAGGAAGCTCTGGGTTCGGGCTTCATCGTCAGCGCCGACGGCACCATCGTCACCAACAATCACGTCGTCGACGGCGCGACCTCGATCAAGGTGACGCTCGATGACGGCACCGAGCTTCCGGCCAAGCTCGTCGGCCACGACGCCAAAAACGATCTGGCGGTGCTCAAGATCAAGGCCGACAAGCCGCTGCCGACCGTCAAATGGGGCGATTCCAGCAAGCTGATGACCGGCGACCAGGTGCTGGCGATCGGCAATCCGTTCGGCATCGGCACCACGGTCACCGCTGGCATCGTTTCGGCGCGCGGCCGCGACCTGCATAGCGGGCCATTC
>NZ_SADP02000513.1:0-355 GCF_004010375.2 Mesorhizobium sp. M2E.F.Ca.ET.209.01.1.1
TCGTGGCTGTCGCGCAACTCGTCGAGGGCGTATCTTTCGGCGATATCGGCGACGGCTTCCATCTGGCTGTCCGATGCGTCGCCCGGTACCTCGCCGATGCCCTTGAGCGAAATCGTCACCGCGGCATAATCGGGATGGCGATGCGTCACCACGTTCTGGTCGAGCCAGTCCGAGAAGCCCTTGGAATCCAACCGCGCCACCTTGACGGCCGCGTCGCCTTCCGGACGCCCGGCCAGCGCCGGCGGCGCGAAATAGGCCTCGATGGCGCGGATGTCCGCCTCAGGCAGCTTCAGTTCCGCATCCTTCAACTCCTGCCCCTCGGCCTCGACCTGGCGGGTGATTTCCTCGGCGCCGG
>NZ_SADP02000514.1:0-355 GCF_004010375.2 Mesorhizobium sp. M2E.F.Ca.ET.209.01.1.1
CGCCTTTTAAAGGGATGGCGCTGCTCGGAGCAGGAAATGTCCAATGAATTGACCATGCGTGCCACGACGATCGTGACCGTGCGCAAGGGCAACAAGGTGGTGATCGCCGGCGACGGCCAGGTCAGCCTTGGCCAGACCATCATGAAGGGCAATGCCCGCAAAGTGCGCCGCATCGGCAAGGGCGGCAATGTGATTGCTGGCTTTGCCGGTGCCACCGCCGATGCCTTCACGCTGCTGGAGCGGCTCGAAGCAAAGCTCGAACAGTATCCTGACCAACTCACCCGCGCGTGCGTCGAGCTCGCCAAGGACTGGCGCACCGACCGCTATCTGCGCCGGCTGGAGGCGATGATGCTGG
>NZ_SADP02000515.1:0-355 GCF_004010375.2 Mesorhizobium sp. M2E.F.Ca.ET.209.01.1.1
GATCTGGGTGGTGAAGCGCTCGCTGATGGCCAGGCCGGCCGCGTCGTCCTTCGCGCTGTTGATGCGCAGGCCGGACGAGAGGCGCTGGATGGTGGTAGCGAGCGAGCTGCCGCTGGTGCTCAGGTTGCGCTGAGCGTTGAGCGACATCGTATTGGTGTTGATTACCTGTGCCATGGGGTCGTCTCCTCTTATATGGAACCCGTTGTTGAATGAAACGAAGCGCCGCCTGTTTTTTTGAGTGGCTGTGTGCTTCGCCGTTGCCAAATGAATAACGGCGCTTTGTCAACAACCTTTAGCCGTGAATTCCGTTGAAGCCAGAATTCGTTGCCTGAAGCTGTTTTCCCGGGGTTTTCAG
>NZ_SADP02000516.1:0-355 GCF_004010375.2 Mesorhizobium sp. M2E.F.Ca.ET.209.01.1.1
GTCGCGCCTGAGGGCGCGGCAAGGAGCCGAACAGGCTCAGCCAATCGCGAGCCTCGTTGCCGGTGGCGGACGCAATGCCGCGCCTGATCCGCGAATTGATGCGAAGGCGCGCGGTGTTGAGATGCGGATAGGCCTAGTACCAGAAAAGCGTCGGCACTTGCTGGCGCCTCGCCCAGCGCTTGAAGCGGTCACCGTCGCGCGCACCGTCGAGGAATAGCCAGCGCGTGCGCGGATAACCCACTGTATTGCTCCAAACCCCGGTCAGGCCTTCGGATGCCTTGGCGATGAAGTCTTCCAGGTAGCTTTCCCAGCTGCCGCCATAGTTGGAGAAGAACACCAGCCTGTCGGTACCGGG
>NZ_SADP02000051.1:0-1427 GCF_004010375.2 Mesorhizobium sp. M2E.F.Ca.ET.209.01.1.1
TGAACTGACCCCATAAAGTTGGACGGTTCATTGAGCTGGGTAGGTTTAAGGGCTGGGTCCTGTATTGCACAGGGCTCAGCCCTTTCAGTTTCAATTTGATGCGGCGGTGGTTGTAATAGTCGATGTAGCGCTCGATGGCCTTGTCGAGGCTTTGGACGGTGTCGAAGCTTTCCGGATGGAAGAGTTCGGACTTGAGCGTGGCGAAGAAGCTCTCCATCGGTGCGTTGTCGAGGCAATTGCCTTTGCGTGACATGCTCTGAGCAAGGCCTCTGGCTTCCAGCCTGCGCTGGAATGCCGGCATCTGGTATTGCCATCCCTGATCGGAATGCAGGATTGGCCGTTCGTCCTCATCGAGCCGGGCAAGGGCTTTGGTCAGCATATTGTCCACCAGCTTGAACAGCGGCCTTCGTGAGGTTTCGAACGCGAGGATCTCGCCATTGTAGAGGTCCATGATGGGTGACAGGTAGAGCTTGTCGCCGGCCACGCTGAACTCCGTCACGTCGGTCACCCATTTGCGGTTGGCGCGCTCCGCGTTGAACTTGCGCTGCAAGAGATCGGGAGCGGTCCGCCCAACCTCGCCCCTGTAGGAACGATACTTCTTCGGCCTGACCAGCGACTTCAATCCCATCCCGGCCATCAGGCTCTGGACCGTCTTGTGATTGACGCGTTGACCCAACTGGCGCAGTTGCGCGGTCACCCGGCGATAGCCATAGCGGCCCTTGTGGCTGTCGAAGATGGCCTTGATCGCCTCCTTCAGCGCCGCATGGCGGTCTGTGCGCGAAGCCGCCTTTTGCCCGTAATAGAACGTGCTGCGCGGCAGCTTCGCCAGTTCGAGCAGGCCCTTAAGCGGATGCAACGGCCTTAACGCCTGGACGGCTTGCGCTTTTTGGGCGCGTGTTCCTGCGTTAAGGCCTTCAGTTTTTTTAGGTAGGCGTTCTCCATCCGCAGCTGCTTCAGTTCGGCCAGCAGTTCTTCACGGCTTTTGGCCTCGTCACTGGCTGCAACAGGCACTGCGGGGGCCGGCGGCTTCGACATGGGGCGTCCTCTGGGACGTGGGCCGAGCGCCTCTATCCCGCCAGCATGATAGCGCTTCTCCCAGCCCGCCAGGCAACTGGCATTGCGGATATTGAACAGCGCCGCCGTCTGGCGATAGGACAGGCCTTCCTTCCACATCCGCTCGAGCACGCACAGCTTGAACGCCGCGTCGTAACGACCGTATTTGCCAGACAGCCCGGCATCGCCATGCGCCTGGTACAGGCCAACCCACTTGCGGACAGTCGCCGCGTCAACTCCACGCTTCGACCCAGCACTCGCGTAGCTTTCATTCCCACACAAATAGCTGTCGACAACCGAGCGCTTGAAACGCGGACTGTGCTTGGACATGCAAAACCCCCGAAGGTTGTGTCCAACTTTCGGGGGTCAGTTCA
>NZ_SADP02000517.1:0-355 GCF_004010375.2 Mesorhizobium sp. M2E.F.Ca.ET.209.01.1.1
TTCATATTTTATGAATTCGGCATTTTACAAGGCAAGTGCAGTATTGTTGGCGGTTGCGTAATCGCTTTCACATACACCGCCGGCCTCTACTTCCATGTTGATTGCGCAACTTAGACGAAACCAGCTGGCGTGACAGAGCGCCCGCAGAAGGGGGTCTTATGCAATTGAACAAGAAGCTTCTGGCAATCATCGGGAAACGCTTTCCCGCCATCTACGACGTCATCCCGCGCGGACCACAGGGTGTGCTTGCGCGGGTCGCACTCAATCCGCAGCCGCTGCCGCCGCATGAACTGGGCGCCGCGGTCGCCGAGGAATTTGTCCGCTACTTGTGGGTGGCCGAGCGGGGCGGGCTCGA
>NZ_SADP02000518.1:0-355 GCF_004010375.2 Mesorhizobium sp. M2E.F.Ca.ET.209.01.1.1
CTGCCGCGCGATCGTTTTTTCTTGGCGGCGGCGAGCAGGTCTACAAATACGCGTACCTTGGCGGGCCTGAACCTTGCCGGC
Source organism: Mesorhizobium sp. M2E.F.Ca.ET.209.01.1.1 (assembly GCF_004010375.2). NCBI lineage: Bacteria > Pseudomonadati > Pseudomonadota > Alphaproteobacteria > Hyphomicrobiales > Phyllobacteriaceae > Mesorhizobium > Mesorhizobium sp. M2E.F.Ca.ET.209.01.1.1. Next base: position 82 of record NZ_SADP02000518.1, read on the forward strand.
GGAAAGACGGCGTGGATGCCGCCGGTGGGCAAGGCCCATTCGGCAAAGACCGGCACCAGCCGTCCTTCGGCGATATCATCGCTGACGCTGTAGTCGGGAAACACACCCAGCCCTATGCCGGCAAGCACGCAGGCGTGGGCGGCCGGGCTCTTGTCGCATGTGATGACCGGATTGAGCTCGGTCAGCACCTTGTCACCATTCCTGGAAAACAGCCATTGGCCGACACCGCGAAGCTGGGCGTTTCCGACCCAGGCCAGCGATCGCGCCTGGCGCG
>NZ_SADP02000519.1:0-355 GCF_004010375.2 Mesorhizobium sp. M2E.F.Ca.ET.209.01.1.1
GGCCGGGTTGCCCTGGGCATCGATGGAGACACCGATCAGGCGGCCCGGCATCGAGCGCTTGTAGGCGTCACGGCAGGCCATGAACGCGGCGTGCGGGCCGCCGAAGCCGAACGGCACGCCGAAACGCTGGCTGTTGCCGACCACGATGTCCGCGCCCCATTCGCCCGGTGCGGTCAGCAGGGTCAGCGCCAGCAGGTCGGTGGCCACGGCCACCAGGCCGCCGCGCGCGTGCACGGCCTCGACCAGGGCCTTGTAATCGCCGATCTGGCCGAAGGTGTCCGGGTACTGCAGCAGCAGGCCGAAGGCTTCTGCTTCCAGTGCCTCGGCCGGGGTGCCGACGCGCAGCACGATGCCC
>NZ_SADP02000520.1:0-354 GCF_004010375.2 Mesorhizobium sp. M2E.F.Ca.ET.209.01.1.1
CATGCTCCTTGCAAATGCGGGATCCTCGGCATCGAAAACGTGTGGGACGATGGTGCGCAGCGCCCGTGGATTCGGCATCAGGTTAATCGCCGCCAGCGTGACCAGACCCGCGGTGATGGCAACCGCAAGATATTTGAGTTTATCGAGCCAGCGACCAAGCTTTGTCCGGGCGGCGACCGCCTTTCTGATAGCAGATCGCGTTCCAAAGATGCTCGGCCGCACGTCTCTCGCCATGTTCAAACGGTGAATTCGCCCGACAAGAACTCTCGATTGGGATGAGGGTTCCCGGATGGAATGGGCCGGGTTGGCTCCGGTCCGCGTGGTATCGCTCGGCGATTGAAGTGGAACGCCGAG
>NZ_SADP02000521.1:0-354 GCF_004010375.2 Mesorhizobium sp. M2E.F.Ca.ET.209.01.1.1
ATCTGCCGAAACTGTTTCTGACGCTGATAATAAAGTCGCGCTTGGTGCGCTCATGCGCAGGCACCGCGGGGTTCCAGCCTTCGAAATAGATGCCGCGGACCAAAACAGGCAGTTGCGCCGAGAGATCGGCCATTTCTGCTGGCGAAAGCCAATCCCGCACCGTGTGTAGAACGGATCTCAGGAGACGGCACGCGCTCGGTTCGCTCCAGCAGAGGTCCTTGGCGAGCTCCTTGACCCATTGTTGCGCCTGCTGGCCAGCGTGCGTGAAGTCAGCAAAGGACGTGTGGGAAATATGACCCATGGCGGATGCTCCTCGAAGATTTGAACTCCATTCTCAGGCATCGAAAGGCTTTG
>NZ_SADP02000522.1:0-354 GCF_004010375.2 Mesorhizobium sp. M2E.F.Ca.ET.209.01.1.1
GAGCAGGACGCTTACCCTCGCAGGATTCCAGCTTATCGTTAACGGAACTGGAGCTTCGGCGATCAATTTGTCGGCCAGCGGAGCCACCATCGCGGTCGGGACTGGCACGATAAATCTCACCGGCAACACAAACTCCAATGCGATCAATCTGTCAGCCTCGGGAGCCACGATCACAGTGGCCGGCGGCACCATCAACGATTCCGGCGGCTTGAACCTCGCGTCAGGCGCGACCCTGTCCGGGCGTGGCACGGTCAACGTCACTGGGCACTACACGGGAACCGGCACAATCTCGGCCACCGGCGGCGGCGTGCTCGATGTGTTCGGCACCGTCGACAGCGGTGTCGTGCTCAACAT
>NZ_SADP02000523.1:0-354 GCF_004010375.2 Mesorhizobium sp. M2E.F.Ca.ET.209.01.1.1
CGTTCGCCGGCATGGAAATCAAGGTCGTGTCGGAAACCCTGACAACGCACCAGTACGAGTCGCAGACGCTGGCGCCGGCCTTCACCGCCATCACCGGCATCAAGGTCACGCATGATGTCATCCAGGAGGGCGACGTCGTCGAGAAGTTCCAGACCCAGATGCAGACCGGCCAGAACCTCTATGACGGCTGGGTCAACCACTCCGACCTGATCGGCACGCACTGGCGTTATCAGCAGGCGCGCAACCTGACCGACTGGATGGCCGGCGAGGGCAAGGACGTCACAGATCCGATGCTCGACGTCGACGACTTCATCGGCAAATCCTTCACCACCGCGCCGGACGGCAAGCTCTACC
>NZ_SADP02000524.1:0-354 GCF_004010375.2 Mesorhizobium sp. M2E.F.Ca.ET.209.01.1.1
CTGGCAGATCGGCCGCCGCTTCGAGATCGCCGCCAAGCGGCTCGGCCTCAATGTCGAGCGACGGCAGCTCCGCACCGACCAATTCGTCGCAGGCGCTGGCGCCGGCGAGCAGTTGATGCTGCTTTAACCCCGGTGCCGGCGATGACCAGCCGGCGCCAAGCAGTTCCAGGCACAGCGATTTTCCGCCTGGGATTGCGGTCCCTTTAAGAATCCCGTCCGGCCACTGTCCCCGGCCGCGAGACAGTGTCCCTGTTTTGTTCTGGTCAAAAGCTTAGCAGGAGCGGGTTCGTCCTCATTCACAGCCTGCGCGGCCTGACGATCTGCACGGAATTCAACCGCTGGCGCCTGATGGCC
>NZ_SADP02000525.1:0-354 GCF_004010375.2 Mesorhizobium sp. M2E.F.Ca.ET.209.01.1.1
TCCATTCTCGCCGTCGGCCGTAGGCGGTACTTTGCCGGGTCGCACATTGGTTGAGGCCGGTTTGCCTTTGAAACTTCCTGAACCAGGCCGTGGATTTGGGCTTGCCACTTGCCGTCGATTGAACCCGGCGGATGACGCCGCTGTCGGCCCAATGTTCATGCGGACTGGCAAGAGAAGCAGGATCGGCGAGGTACCTGCCAAGCGTTTGCAACGTGACGTCTTCCGGTGCTTGAAGAAGGTCGGCGCGAAGTTCCTGGACCGCGAGCGCTGCTCCTTGCTTTGCGGCCTCCGTCAGCATGTCGCGCAATTGGATGCTGGTCAGCACCAGCGCCTGCATAGCTTCCATAAACCGAT
>NZ_SADP02000526.1:0-353 GCF_004010375.2 Mesorhizobium sp. M2E.F.Ca.ET.209.01.1.1
CTGAACCTGTTCTCGGATGGCCTGAAGAAGACCGTCCTGGGTACGACAGACAAGGCCAACACCTCCTCCGGGATCAATGTGGAGACCCTGTTCCCTGATTTCGCAAAGTGGAACGCGGGCCTGTCGCAAGACAACTGGAAGGCCACAGACGTGATCTCCGCGGTGGAGGATTACGGCACCGTCAATCGGAAGGGTCGCAATCTAGACGGCATCGTCGTCAAGGCGACGGTCAAGATGGCGAGCGCGGAGCGGGGCCAGTACAAGGACGAGTGCTTCCTGTTCGGCGCCGTCGTCGACAACGAATTCCAAATGGTTCGCGACCCGTATGAGACCAAATGCAATGAAACTCAGAT
>NZ_SADP02000052.1:0-1377 GCF_004010375.2 Mesorhizobium sp. M2E.F.Ca.ET.209.01.1.1
GACTGGTCGCATGTGCTTTGCCATCTTGAATGGAGTGCTTATATACGCGAGAAGAGCTTGCGCTCCATGGTGGTCAGGCGTTCCGGGCCTTTTTCCGTCACCAGCACCGTCTCGCTGAAGCCCATCCCCGCTGCCATCATCAGCATATGAAACACCATTCCCGGCTCTAAGACCCATTCGACGCCAGGCACGAATTCGCGGATAAATTCGCCGGCCGACGGGCGATGATTAAGACCAAGCGAATAGCCGGCACGATTCGTATAGGTTTCGCGCAGTCCAGATGCCAGAAGCGGCTCGCGGCAAGCTCGGTCGACCACGCTGGCCGGTGTGCCCGGCCGCATCAATGCGATCGCCTCGTCTTGGATGCGGATGATCGTGTCGGCGATACGCTGTTGCGCAGCGCTCGCCGGACCGACAACAGCGGTGCGCATCAAGCGTGCCCAGTAATTCTTGTGGACCCCGTTTTGCTCAAAGTAGACAGGATCGCCACGTTCCAGGCGCCGGTCCGAAAGTCCTCCATGTATGAGACTTGTTCGATCGCCGGAGGTGATGATACCGCCGAGCGACGCTGCCCCCGCCTTCACCAATGCGCTAGACACAGCCTCGGCGAGTTCTCGCTCCGCGACTCCAGGCGCGATAGCCTCGATGCCGGCCCGCAGACCCACTTCAACTAGCCGCGCAGCGCCGCGCAGATGTTCTAGTTCCCGCGGCGATTTGATCAGGCGCAGGTGGTCGACAATACGGGGCTCTCCAACCAGAGTTGCCTTCGGCAGCAGCGCCTGCAGCATCTTCCAGCGCTCCACCGTCAAGAACCATGAGTGCTCATCCAGACCGATGCGCCCGCCTGCCAACCCAAGACCTTCAAGGGCTCTTCGCGCCGTGTCGAGCCAAACGGGGAGCGGATCAGCGGCATCTGCATAGACCACATGGTTTTTGACCCATGAGGTGCTGTGCGCCGTGGGGACTTCCATGTCGCGCACGATCAGCACCGGGTCGCCGCGGCTGGGTACTGCTAAAGCGTGATAGGAGAAATAGCCAATTTGATCGAGGCCACTTAGATAATTGATGTTTTCTGGTTGGTGCAGCAGTAAGACGGGAAGATCATACTTAGCCATCTCTTCTTGCGTACGCCGTAGGCGCTCCCGATACTCCTCCGCCGGGAAATCCATGCCGTTATTCGCAGGCTCACTCACCGTCTTAAGCTCCTTCATCGTTGACTAGCTCATTGTATTTGTTTCGCCGTTCACCCGTCTGGCGGACCACCTCTACGCCGGCATACATAACGACTGTCAACGCGATCAGCAGACTTGAAACGGCAGCGATTGTAGGCGTGATCTCTTCCCGAATTCCCGACCACATCTTTATCGGTAAGGTGGT
>NZ_SADP02000527.1:0-353 GCF_004010375.2 Mesorhizobium sp. M2E.F.Ca.ET.209.01.1.1
CGACATTGTCGCCTCGGCAACGATCTCCAACACGCCGCTAGTCAGGGGCGCGCTGCTGAAGCCGGGCGCCCATGTCGATCTCGTCGGCGGCTTCACGCCGACGATGCGCGAGGCCGACGACGAGGCGATCAGGCGCGCAAGCGTCTATGTCGACACCCGCGCCGGCGCCACCAAGGAGGCCGGCGACATCGTCCAGCCGCTGGCCTCGGGCGTGCTGAAGCCGGAAGCAATCGTCGCCGACCTGCACGAGCTCGCACGTGGCGAGAAGCAGGGTCGCCAGAGCGACAGCGAGATCACCCTGTCCAAGTCGGTTGGTGCGGCGCTAGAAGACCTCGCCGCCGGCATCGCCGTCT
>NZ_SADP02000528.1:0-353 GCF_004010375.2 Mesorhizobium sp. M2E.F.Ca.ET.209.01.1.1
GCGTCGGTGTCCTTGACCTTGGACAGCACCGCGCCGCCGCTGGTCTGGATGCGCAACCCGTGGCCGGCGACGTCCACCTCGCCCTGCAGGTCCGCGAAGATCTCGTCGAGCAGGGTGCTGAGATGGCTCTCATCCTCGACCCGGTCGAAGAAGACCATGAACTCGTCGCCGCCGAAGCGGCTGACGGTGATGCCCGGTCCGGCGATCGCGGCGAGACGTTCGGCCACGGCGTAGATCAGTCCGTCGCCGACCGGATGGCCGAGCGTGTCGTTGACGCTCTTGAAGTCGTCGAGATCGAGTACCGCGAGGCCGCAGAGCCGCTCCTGGTCGCCGGAGGCCATGGCCTCGCCGAC
>NZ_SADP02000529.1:0-353 GCF_004010375.2 Mesorhizobium sp. M2E.F.Ca.ET.209.01.1.1
CCGTGCTGCATTGGCTCTATCCCACGGACGGCTCTATTGAAGTTCGACCAAGTCCTCGACTATCCACCTATCGCAGCACCGCGTCCAGGGCCCATGTCCTGCCAACTAAGACCCCGACCATGCCAGACAATATGCGCCTTGTGCAGTTTCGCAATAGGGACTTCGGGCGTGACGATTGTTAGGACCGCCGGTCGCTGTCGCTTGCTTGCCGGTCCCTGGAGACTGACTTCGACATCCGATGAGACGCTGAGGCAAGACAGCTCAAGCCTGGCGATCGAGTACAGGAACAAATCGGATTTGACCGGGTTCAAGAACATGCCCGGAGATCGACGCCAGAAGCTGACCGAATTGCT
>NZ_SADP02000530.1:0-353 GCF_004010375.2 Mesorhizobium sp. M2E.F.Ca.ET.209.01.1.1
CGGCGAAGTCCGCGATCACCCAGTCGCCGGCGGCGTGCCCGTGCACGTCGTTGAGGGCATTGAAATGGTCGAGGTCGGCCAGCACCAGCGCCACCGGGAATTTGGCCACGGCGCAACGCTGCAGCAGCATGGCCGCGCGCTCCCCGAAACCTCGGCGGTTGAGCAGCCCCGAAAGCGGATCGGTATGGGTTTCCGTCTTGAGTGCCTTCATCACGTCGAGCGCGGCGGCGGTGAAGAGGCAAAGCGCGATCAGCAGCGACAGCAGCGCGTGCGACAACAGCGCCGTTGTCCAATAGGACGAGCCGTAGAAGCCGTCATAACTGGCGAAGGGCCCGTGCGCGATGACCACCACC
>NZ_SADP02000531.1:0-353 GCF_004010375.2 Mesorhizobium sp. M2E.F.Ca.ET.209.01.1.1
GCGCCGGCGAGCTCGCCAAGATCGTCGACAAGGCGGAAATCGGCATAGCCCTTTGCGACACCAGGCTGATGGACGAGATGACGGCCTGCGCCAAGGACAGCGCCTTCCTCAAACAGGTCATCGGCTTTGACGGCACCGCCAACCATGATGCCGAGCTCGACCGCGCCGCCCTCGACAAGCCCGTCACCTTCACCGCCGTCAGCACCGGCCGCGACGATGTCGCCCTGCTCGGCTTCACCTCGGGCACGACGGGCGTGCCGAAGGCGACGATGCATTTCCACCGCGACCTGCTGATCATCGCCGATGCCTACGCCCGCGAAGTCCTGCAGGTGACGCCGGACGACATCTTCGTC
>NZ_SADP02000532.1:0-353 GCF_004010375.2 Mesorhizobium sp. M2E.F.Ca.ET.209.01.1.1
GGCGGGATCAAATTTCAGCCGGCCTTCAGCGACTTGCTTGTCGGTCTCCGACAGCGCCTTCATGATCGCCGCATGGTCGGATGCGCCGCCGACCTTCTTGACCGCGTCGAAATAGACATTGGTCATTTCATAGAGGCCGACACCATAGGTGCCGCTTTCGACGCCGTATTTGGCCTTGAATTTGGCCGCTACCTCGTCGGCGCGCGGGTTCTTCGGCGTCGTCAGGGCACCGCCCAGAAGATTGTAGATGACACCGTTCGACTTCTTGCCCGTGAGTTCGACGAACTCCGGAACGCTCGGCGCATATTGCAGGAAGACCAGGCTCTTGGTCGGCTGCTCGAGGAACTGGTTCA
>NZ_SADP02000533.1:0-353 GCF_004010375.2 Mesorhizobium sp. M2E.F.Ca.ET.209.01.1.1
AGCGGATTTCGTTGCGGATATTGACCTTGACCATGCCTCAGCTCCCCCTGTAGGTGGAATCGCCGTAGGGCGAGATCAGCAATGGTACATGATAGTGCACCGCCTCCGCCATGCCGAAGCGGATCGGCACGCTGTCGAGGAAGGCAGGCTCCGGCAGCTTCGTTCCCTGACCGCGCAGATAGTCGCCGGCCGCGAACATCAGTTCGTATTCGCCGGTGCGGAAGTCGGCGCCTGCCAGCAGCGGCGCGTCGCAGCGGCCGTCTGCATTGGTGACGACCGTCTTCAGAAGCGTGCGAGCAGCACCGTCGAGACGGTAGAGCGCGATCGACAATCCCGCCGCCGGCCTGCCGGTC
>NZ_SADP02000534.1:0-352 GCF_004010375.2 Mesorhizobium sp. M2E.F.Ca.ET.209.01.1.1
GCATGCTCGGCGATACCGCAAAGCTGAGCGCCGCGCTGAAGCGCGATGCCAACGGCAATGTCAATATCGACGGGCTGAAGCTCAATTCGGGCGCGCTCAGCGCCGACGGACAGGCGAGCCTCGCCGACGGCAAGCTCGCCGCCGACGTCAGGGGTGCGTTGAGCGATGTGTCACTGCTCTCGAAAGACGCCAAGGGCTCCATCGCCTTTGCCCTGAATGCGCAAGGGCCGGTCACGGCGCCCGACCTGTCGATGACGGTGAACAGCGACCGGCTCCTGGTGGCGGCGCGCGAGATCACCGGGCTGAAGCTGACGGCCACCGGCAAGGCCGATGCCGCCAATCCGGCAGCCAA
>NZ_SADP02000535.1:0-352 GCF_004010375.2 Mesorhizobium sp. M2E.F.Ca.ET.209.01.1.1
GGCGGCTGAACAAATCCGCATTCAGAATCGGTTGGCGACACGAATTGAAGCGGTTCCAGCCAACAGAAACATGGCTGCCAGCAGCAGGTAAATGTTGGCCAGGGAAGTTGCCTCGGCCAGGGTCCCGAAGCTGGGCGCGGCGGCCAGCGCAATTATGTACCCGGTCGCGAACACGACCACGATGCCGGATGCGTCGCCGCGCCTTCCTGCCATGCTCAACAATGTGGGGAAGATATTGGCTACCCCGACGCCGAGCAAGGCAAAACCGGATAGCGCCATTACCGCCAGATCGGCGAATGCCACGATCGCAAGGCCGATGATTGCGAGGCATGCCGAGGTCGCAAGAAGTTGC
>NZ_SADP02000536.1:0-352 GCF_004010375.2 Mesorhizobium sp. M2E.F.Ca.ET.209.01.1.1
GCAGGTCCGGCAGGCCATGAACCTGCCGATGGAGGATATGCGCGCCGGCTCCTTCCCCAACCTGACGCTGCCGCTGTTCGAGGACATCAAAAAGGTCTTCAAGAACGAGACGGGCCGCGTCTTCATCTACCCGTCGTCCGGCACCGGCGCCTGGGAAGCGGCGATGACGAACGTGCTCAGCCCCGGCGACAAGGTGCTGATGTCGCGCTTCGGCCAGTTCTCGCATCTCTGGGTCGACATGGCCGAACGCCTAGGCTTCGAGGTCGATGTCATCGACTGCGAATGGGGCACCGGCGTCCCGCTGGAGCTCTATGCCGAAAAGCTCCGCGCCGACAAGGCGCACCGCATCAAG
>NZ_SADP02000053.1:0-1267 GCF_004010375.2 Mesorhizobium sp. M2E.F.Ca.ET.209.01.1.1
CAGGCTGCGGAAAAACCGGAGCCGTGGGGCCGTTTTGCGTTTGGTTGATGCGAGATCGGCTTATGCGAGGGTCATTTTAGCGGCTCTTTCGGCTGGTTTTGCCGCGATCGGCCGGTTTGAGGTGGATTGCGGGCGCATTTAGGCCGTGGCCATCAGCTTTGGCAGCCGGACCAGGTTGTAGGCGGCGACGGTCAGGGCGAACGTCCAATCCACCTTCTCGGTCCCTCGATGGCGTGTTTTGCGAAGGCTTGCGATGGTCTTGATCCAGCCGAAGACCTCTTCGATCCGCTTACGAATGCGCAGGCTGACCGCATAGCCGGGATGCCTCGTCGTGCGCGCATCGAGAGCGCTTCGACGCAGGATGCCGTTCTTGTCGACATACTCATGCTTGGCGATGTGCGGGGTGACCTTGCGCTTGCGCAGGGCGGCGACAAACTCGCGCGCGTCGTAGGCCTTGTCCGCGCCGAGCGTGATCCGCCGCTTGGCGCCCAATCGATCCAACAACGCCAGTGCCGCTTCCCGCTCGGCTGTCCCGGTCGCCGGCGTCAGCGTCGCGCCGATCACCAAACCGTTGCGGTTCTCCATCAGGACATGACCCATGAAAGCGATGCGCGAGGGTTGGCCGGTGGCCTTGCGGTACAGCTTGGCATCGGGATCGGTCGTGGAAGCATGTGTCTTGTTGGAACGCTTCTCGCCGTGAAAGTCGCGCTCCCCATTGCGACCCGGGCTAGGTGGTTCGCCACCACCGTCCTTGGGACGGAAGCTCTTGATCGAAGCCCACGCCTCGATCAGTGTCCCATCCACTGAGAAGTGCTCATCCGACAGCAGATTACGCCTGCGCGCCTGCGCCACCACGGCGGCCAGGAACTTGCTTGCCACATCGCCCGATAGAAGCCTCTCCCGGTTCTTGGTGAAAACCGTGGCGTCCCAGATCTCGGCATCCATCGACAGGCCGACGAACCAGCGCAACAGCAGGTTATAGCCTAACTGCTCCATCAACTGCCGTTCCGACCGGATCGAGTAAAATGCCTGCAGCAGCAAAGCCCGAAGCAGCTTCTCCGGCGCGATCGAGGGACGACCAACCTTCGAATAAAGTCCCTCAAAATCCGACGACAACACTTCAAGCGCCTCGTCGGCTATTGCCCGGATGGCTCGAAGCGGATGATCCGATGGAACCCGAGCCTCGCAGCTCACATAGGAAAAAAGCCCTTCCGTCCCATCATCTCCACCGCGCATCTCATCCTCCAATCTCTCCGGCGGAATCGAA
>NZ_SADP02000537.1:0-352 GCF_004010375.2 Mesorhizobium sp. M2E.F.Ca.ET.209.01.1.1
AACAAGGCCACCATGGCCTGGTATTCCAACACCGCCGGCACCAACACGGCTGTGCAGAGCCATTTCCTGGTCGTGGGTGTCACCGGGGACAAGACCGGCCTTTACGGCACCTCTTTCGCCGCGCCGATCGTTGCCGGCTACGCCGCCATCGTGGGCAGCAAGTTCACCAAGGCAACGTCGACCCAGATCACCAACCAGTTGCTGAATACGGCCCGGACCGACACGTTGGCCAACTACAGCGCCTCCGTCTATGGCAAGGGCGAGGCAAGCCTTTCGCGTGCCCTGGCTCCGCTGTCGATCAAGTAGCAGGACGGAACAGCAGGGCAACACCGGCGGAGACCCGGCGTTTCCG
>NZ_SADP02000538.1:0-352 GCF_004010375.2 Mesorhizobium sp. M2E.F.Ca.ET.209.01.1.1
TCTGCATGGTGGCTTTCGTCCAGCGCTGTATGTCGCCTGCCGTCCAGCCGGGCTGGTGAGCCCTCTGGCGATCGTAGACATGGCCGCGAAGCCAGCCTGCGGGAAAGCCGACGGTCTTGCCTTCCGGAATGAAGGTGACTTCGAGCACCTCGCCCTTGATCGAGGCCGCGCCGATACGCGTTTCGGCCGGAATGTCGAGGATGGTGATCAGCCGCTGGCCGTTGCCGGCGCTGCGAGTCTTATCGTCCAGCGCGTTGTCGCGCAGCCACATGGCATGGAAGCGGCTCACCGCGCCATCCTGCCAGCCAAGCTCGATCGTTCGCCCGTCGTCGCCCAGCGTTGCCTTCATCAG
>NZ_SADP02000539.1:0-352 GCF_004010375.2 Mesorhizobium sp. M2E.F.Ca.ET.209.01.1.1
TTTGCCGAAAGGCGAACACGGGGGACTTCCCCGAGCATCGGCGCGTAGTGGAGTGGTGGCAGCGCCGACAGCGCCACTTCATCGCTGGCGACCAACTGCTCTCCCAGCCAGCTTTCGATCAGTGCCGTTTCCCCCTCCGCCTTCAGCCACGCAACGCTGAGCAGCACCGAGTGGAAGGCGAATGGCGTCTCACGGCTGAACTCGGCCGGATAGCCGCTGCTGGTATAGGCCACATGGTCGCCAGAGACATTGCCGTTGACATAGCCCTCGCTGTCCTTGGTGTGATCCTTCGCCATGGCGTTCAGGTTGCGCCACTCCAGCCCCGCATGGCCGCCCGGGATCTTGCGGAAGC
>NZ_SADP02000540.1:0-352 GCF_004010375.2 Mesorhizobium sp. M2E.F.Ca.ET.209.01.1.1
GGCACCGTTTCGTCCTGGATGGCGGTGAGGCCGCGGCGCCTCCTTGGGCAGCACCACGAAGCCGCGGCACCAGGGGCGCTGCGTCGATACCATGGTGGCGTACTGATCGCGCTTCGGGCCGGTGATGCCCTGATAGTGGTTCGAACCGCCCCAGGTGTTGTAGGCGAGCCAGGTGCCGGTCGCGGCGACCTGCAGCAGGCGGCCGGGTTTTTTGCCGGGCAGCGGCGCGACGATAAAGAGGTGGTGGCTGTGGATCGGCCTGCCGTCGCGACCTTCCGCCGATAGCGTGACCCGATAGCCGCCGGATGGCCAGTCGTCGCCGACGCGTAACTCAAACGACGCTTCCCAGCCG
>NZ_SADP02000541.1:0-352 GCF_004010375.2 Mesorhizobium sp. M2E.F.Ca.ET.209.01.1.1
GCCGCGTTCTCGGCCACCGATTTCCGCGCAGACCTGAAGAAGTTCGATGTTCCTACCCTGGTGATCCACGGTGACGACGATCAGATCGTGCCGATCGATATCTCTGGCCGCCAGTCAGCAAAACTGATCAAGGGCGCCAGGCTGATTGTCTACCCGGGTGCGCCGCATGGCCTGACCGACACCCACAAGGACAAGGTCAACCAGGACCTGCTGACGTTCCTGCAGGAAAAGTGAGTGGCCAGGGCTCCGGCGCCGTGCCGGAGCCCTCCTGTTGCCTGGCGCCCACCTTCATGTGCGCGCCGCGGTCGGCATCTGGAATGTGAACATAGTGCCGTCGCTCTCACTCGACCGC
>NZ_SADP02000542.1:0-352 GCF_004010375.2 Mesorhizobium sp. M2E.F.Ca.ET.209.01.1.1
GACCGACCTGGCAGCCGAGGCACGGGCGGTGCGGGTCCGGACGCTGATCATCGCCGGTGCCCGCGACCCGCTTTTCGGCGAGGCGCACCAGCAGGCTTTGGCCGAGGCGCTGACCGGATCCCGTCTCGTGTGGGCGCAAAATTGCGGTCACAATCCGCACTGGGAGGACCCGGCCTTTGTCGCCTCGGCGATCGCGGAAATGTTGACCGGCCGCTGATCATCTCAACAGCGATCGGGCCGTGGGCACCAGCCGCAACGTCTCTGCCGGCTTTGTGCTGACGGCTTGCATGCTCTGGATGAGCGCCCGCCACGCCGACGAAGCAGCGAGGCTATGGTTGGCATGGGCATCGGC
>NZ_SADP02000543.1:0-352 GCF_004010375.2 Mesorhizobium sp. M2E.F.Ca.ET.209.01.1.1
AGCAGCATGTCGCCTGACGTGCCGGCCGCGATCGCCACCTTCTTGCCCTTGAGCTCGGCGATCGACTTGATGCCGGCTTGCGCGATCACCCGGTCGGAAAAGCCGACATCGTTGACGGCGATGATCTTGGCCTTGCCGGTCGCCGGCAGCCAAAGCGCGCCTGGCCCGAGATAGCCGAATTCGAGGCTGTTGGCGCCCAGCGCCTGCACCTGGATCGGCCCGTTGGTGAAGACCTTGATGTCGGCGTCGACGCCATGCTTGGCATAGAAGCCTTGATCGGCGGCCACGCCGGAGATGCTCGCGCCCCAGAAGTCGCCATTGTAGCCGATGCGCGCCGGCGTCCCCGCTGCCC
>NZ_SADP02000544.1:0-352 GCF_004010375.2 Mesorhizobium sp. M2E.F.Ca.ET.209.01.1.1
CCCGAAGCACGAAAGCGAGATGGCGCGCGTTCTGGCATCTCACACGACCATGCAGGTTGCGCAAGTCGTGGACGGCATGCGAATCGTTTCCGATCGGGTCTATGTGATCGCTCCCGATACCGACCTCAAAATCAGCGATGGCGGGCTGCACGTGTCCCGACCGGCAGAGGTCCGCGGCAACCGCCATCCCGTCGATGTCCTGTTCCGATCGCTTGCGTCGGACCAGCGGAAACGGGCCATCGCCATCGTTTTGTCGGGAACCGGCAGCAAGGGCACCGAGGGCTTGAAGGACATCCGGGCGGAGGGCGGCATTAGCCTCATTCAAGCCCCCGAAACCGCGAAATTAGACCTT
>NZ_SADP02000545.1:0-351 GCF_004010375.2 Mesorhizobium sp. M2E.F.Ca.ET.209.01.1.1
CCGGCGATGTTCGCGAAGCCATTTTCTATTCGGGTCATAGTTTCGAGAGCGTGATGAAGGTTCTTACGGGCCTGGACCATGCTAACGGCGACAAGCTTATCAAGGAACTTGCTCAACAGGGTTTTTTCGATGATCTACCCGAAGCCGTCAGGAATGGCTTTACAGACCAGGTTCTGAAGGCATTGCCTTTTCTGCGCAATAAGCTGGGCGGACATGGACAGGGTGCAGCGGTGGTCAACATTCCGCCCGTGTACGGAGATCTGGCTATTCAGATTGCCGCCGCCTTCCATAATTTTCTGATCTCCAAGCATCTGGAGCGCTCGACGCCTCCTCCGCCAGAACCGTTGCGTG
>NZ_SADP02000546.1:0-351 GCF_004010375.2 Mesorhizobium sp. M2E.F.Ca.ET.209.01.1.1
CCGGCGACCCGCATTTCGGCATCTATGCCGGCATTGGCCAGGCCTTCTGACGATGAAAACGGTCTGGCGCATCCTTCGCATTGTCCTCTACACGCTGCTAATCATGGTCGCGGGCGCGATCGGCGCGCTCGTCGTGCTGACCAAGACCGAGCGTGGGCGCGACAATCTCGCCGGCATCATCTCGCGGCTCGCCTCGAGCGACGATCGCAAGGTCACCGTCAGCGGCATCGACGGCATCTGGTCGGGTAATCTCAGCGTCGACCATGTCGTGCTTGAGGATCGCGAGGGCGCCTGGCTGGTGGCGCGCAAGGTGGCCGTCGACTGGTCGCCGACGGCGCTGCTGTCGAAAAG
>NZ_SADP02000054.1:0-1206 GCF_004010375.2 Mesorhizobium sp. M2E.F.Ca.ET.209.01.1.1
CGATAAAGGGCGCAGGACATCCCCAAGTGGGTGTCGTACAATCATTTCTTCCGGCCCTTTCCCTTGATCCATGACAACGCGGGCTGGCGTTTCGGCTGGAAACGCCGAAGCGAAATCGGAGGACGCTTCAAGCTCAATACGCCCGGCCAACTCAATGATGCGTACGTCAGTGAGACGTTCAGGTTGAACAGGCCGTAGGGCTTCCCGCCCGTACAAAGCGGCCAGTGCGCAACTAAAATAGAAGCTGTATTGAGCCCCCTCCAAGGTGCTGGGGGCGCGCTCGTTTGCTAGGCGCAGCGCTTGTGGGAAAGTTTCTATGCGCAGCTTGCGGATCTCTTGCCCATCGCGACGCATGGCTAGTATCGCATCGATAGCTGCGTGGATATAGCGACAGCATGCATACGGCTTAAGATAGCATTTTTGAATTTCCCATGAAGACCCAAGATTTTGGGTCAGGAGATGGCGGGTGAAACGATCGTCGTCATCGAGAAGATTGAGAGGTCCAGTTGCGGCTGCCCGCGCGCGATAGGCGGCGGTGATACCTGCAACCACGGCGGGCGGAATCCCTTCCTTGATCGTGCTACCCTCGAATTTCGAGGTTGTGGTCAGGAAGACGATTGGTCCTTCGGATCCGGCAATACCTAACGCATGAGCGGTTTCCGTGGCACTCAAACCCAAGAGACGGCTAGCTGCAGCCGCAGCCCCGTAGCCGACCCAGCGTCCAGTTGCATACGTATCGATTGCCGCAACCGGCCGAGAGCTCGCGATTCGGAGGGCGATTTCATATCCGAGCGCAATTGCAACCATGGTCTCGGAGACCGACGCGTCAACAGCCTGAGCCACTGCCAAGGCGGCGGGAATAACGCCGGCACCCGCGTGGCCTGCTGCGCCACGATGACCGTCGTCGATATCCAGCGCGCTTGCCGCAGCGCTGTTCGCCATCGCGGCGCCGACCACACTAGAACGATCCTCGGTCACCCAAATGCTGATCAGGCCCTCGCCATAGGCTTCCAGTGCTGATTTTCTGGCCGCATCAGCTAACGGCGATCGCAGGCCCGCAGCCGTGGCACCGATAAGATCTAAAATGAGCAACGAAATTGTACGCCGTGTCGCCGCAGGCAGTGCACTTGCTGGATAGCTGCTAACGAATTCGGCGAGTTCAGATATGGCTCGCACTGAGGTATACTCCAATATATCCGCTTCTTT
>NZ_SADP02000547.1:0-351 GCF_004010375.2 Mesorhizobium sp. M2E.F.Ca.ET.209.01.1.1
CTCGGCGGCTTCCTGCAACCGTTCGGGCAAGCTGGATCAAGGGAAAGGCAGCAGCCCTTCGACCGCGCCCGCCGAACTCGTCAGCGTGTAGTGAAGCCCGCCGTCCGTCGGCGTCGTCGAGGGGCGATCGAGGATCGGCACGGTGAAGGTCAACTTGCCGTCCTTTTCCGCGCGGGAAGGGGTGCCGAACATATAGTCGCGCTCGCCGGCGACGAAGAAATCCGCCGCCTGCGGATCGCCAGGAAAACTCGCCTCGACAACCAGCGTCTCGTGATTGCCCGGCAGTACCTTGATGCCAAAGTCGGGTTTTGCAGCCGCCGGCAATGCCGTGAAACTCGCCTTTACCAATGC
>NZ_SADP02000548.1:0-351 GCF_004010375.2 Mesorhizobium sp. M2E.F.Ca.ET.209.01.1.1
AGGCAGCACCTGAATGCTTCGTCTCCATCCGCCCCGTCCGTTGGCAAAGCGCCAGACGCAGGCGACAGCCACAGTCCGTTCGCGCTCGCCGTCTAGGGTCAAGACGCGTGATGGACAGCCCAGTCTTTCAAGAGCAATCGCCGGTGGAACCGGTCCGGCGTTCGCGGCGACGAAGCAGACCACAGCACGTAGCACCGGGTAACGCCCCGACCACCTCGCTTCAGCGTGGCTACGAGACAGGAATTCTTTTTATCGCGATCTCTGCCGCGGCATGGAGCACCGCCGGACTGTTCGTCAGGAGCCTGCCGCTTGATGCCTGGACGCTTCTGTTTTGGCGCAGCTTGTTTGCCG
>NZ_SADP02000549.1:0-351 GCF_004010375.2 Mesorhizobium sp. M2E.F.Ca.ET.209.01.1.1
GTCGCCCCCGCCCTTGCTGAATGAAATGCAGCACTTCCTCGCGGGCTCTATCACGGTCAAGGACTCGCCCAAGGACCGTGTGAGCCAGGTGCTCATGTACTTCGCGCCATACGGGGCTATTTCGGCGCTGAAAGCCGAAAACTTCAAGTCGGTCTCAATTCAGGTCGACACCACTGGCGAGGGCGTGAACGCCTACGGCACGTCAAACTCCATGACCGTGCTGAACCGCTGGGTAAGCTCCTTGCAAGTCGTTGACGAAATCGCCGTGCGCATCCTCAACCGCTACAAGGAGACGCCGCGCCAAATCACTTTCTCGCTCGATGCTAAAGACGCCGCATTGAAGACTGGCGA
>NZ_SADP02000550.1:0-350 GCF_004010375.2 Mesorhizobium sp. M2E.F.Ca.ET.209.01.1.1
CAGCGCACTCTGGCGAAGAAATTCCGAACGCTCGCCGCCCCCGGCCCAACAGGTGATGTGGGCTCCCTGCATAGGCCGCAGCAATGCCGGGCTTTCGCCCAAAGCTTCCGTCTCGTCGATGCTCAGGGTCTGGTTCAGCGCGGTGGACATCAGCGGCCGAAGGTCCTGCAGGCCTGAGATCGAAACGACCTTGCGAATGCGCCGCGCCACATCGGACGCTAGCGGCGATGTCACGGTCACCATGCGGCTGGCGAGATGTCCGCCGGCCGAATGCCCGCTCAGCATCAGCGGGCCATCGACCATGGCTGCCGCGTTGCCGATCGCGGCCGCGACTTCAGTGACGATGCCGC
>NZ_SADP02000551.1:0-350 GCF_004010375.2 Mesorhizobium sp. M2E.F.Ca.ET.209.01.1.1
CCGGTCTTCTCGAGCCCGGCGGGGTTCGCAAAGGTGGCGAGGGCGATGCGGCCGATCGCGAGCGAGGCGCCGTTCGAGAACGTCCCGACGAGCGTGCCGTCCTTCGCGATCGAGTAGCCCTGCAGCGCCCCGGCGGCGGCGCCGTTCTGCGAGGCGATCGAGGCCGTGTCGAGCGACGCGTAGCCGGTGAGCTGCGACAGGTCGACCGCGATGCCGCCGACGTTCAGCGTGCCACCGCCGGTGAGCTTGCCGGTGCCGTCGAAGGTGACCGAACCCGTCGCGGCGGTGCCCTGGTCGAGCTGTCCGCTGACGTCCCAGCCGCCGGCGGACCGCTGGAAGGTCAGGCGGAG
>NZ_SADP02000552.1:0-350 GCF_004010375.2 Mesorhizobium sp. M2E.F.Ca.ET.209.01.1.1
TTCACATCTAGTCCCGAGTTCTGCGAATAAGCCTTCGTGCCAGCGGAAAACAGGACATTGGCTTCCGGCTTTCCAATCGCGGCTGGATATAGAATAGACATGTACATATCCGACAGACTGTTGAAGCGCCCTGCGTAAGGGGCAAGGTATTTTTCGACATAACCCAGTTGTTGCACCTGAGACATCTGTGCCAGAGCTTCCAACGATGTCCCCAATCCATCCGCAGTTAGCCTCATAAACTGAATCAGTCCTGTAGCACCGCTTGACGGGTTTCTCTTATCTGGCGCGAAAGTTTCACCCGTTTCAAAGGCCATCGCAGCCATCAGATGGCTGGGATCGCACAAGACGCG
>NZ_SADP02000553.1:0-350 GCF_004010375.2 Mesorhizobium sp. M2E.F.Ca.ET.209.01.1.1
TCTGCCCAGCGGCGAGCAGCGGGAGTGAGGGAGGCAAGCCCCGGCGGCGGAGGGGGATCACCCGACTCTGCACGGAGCAAGCGAAGGAAGATCGGGGAGACCGCCGGCGGGGCTTGCGGGGAGAGAGGGCCGCGCGCCTCTCTCGCGACCAAAGCAAACAAGGGCGTACAAGGCGGAAGCACCGAAATGCCCGTCAGCGGGACCAAGTCAGTTCGGTGCTGGAGAAAGTTCGTGGCCCTGAGACCGGTTCAACAGGGCGGCCGTAGGAGCATCGGCATAGCGTCGCCGCAGGGCGGATGCGGGACCGACAGCCCCCGGCGAAGGGCGCCGTATGACAACCAAACTCCAGT
>NZ_SADP02000554.1:0-350 GCF_004010375.2 Mesorhizobium sp. M2E.F.Ca.ET.209.01.1.1
GGTGGATAGGCAAATATGTCAGCTCCCTACTGCTGCAATCAAAAAGCGTTTCACTTCAAGCCAAGGCATGGTGGAGCAGTCTGGGCGCCTTTCTTCTCCCCCCTCGATCGGGGGAGAGGTGCCGGGCGAAGCCCGGCGGAGTGGGGGTCGACAGCGCCCAACCTATGCCTGCGCCGCCGCCATCGTCGCATAGAAGAACGCATCGAAATTCCGCAGCACAGGCTCGTTCGGCAGGTCCGCCAGCACGCGGTTGACAATGAAGGGCACCTCCTGCTCGGTCAGCCCGCCGTGTGAGCGCAGCGGCTCGTCGAGTGCCGCCAGATTATGCCGGTGTTCCGACGTGCCGATTG
>NZ_SADP02000555.1:0-350 GCF_004010375.2 Mesorhizobium sp. M2E.F.Ca.ET.209.01.1.1
CTGCGCCCGTGACTACGACAGCGACGAGGAAGGTTACATCACTGCGAACGGCGCCAGTATCTGCGATCGTTGCTTTGACCGTAACTACTTCCGCTGTGACGGAACCGGCGAAGTCTACAGTAATGACCATCGCGTTACTGTAGGAGACGAGGAATACTGCCAGTCGTATGCATCCGAGCACTTCACATACTGTGAATACGAGGATGAGTACGTCGCCAACGAGGATATAGTTGAGACGGTCGACGACGAGTCTGTCTCAATACACTATGCTCGCCGCGAAGGCTTCCACTGTGCTTACTCGGACAAGTGGGACCTCGACATGTCCCGCCGCATCCGCCTGAGCGACGGTC
>NZ_SADP02000055.1:0-1204 GCF_004010375.2 Mesorhizobium sp. M2E.F.Ca.ET.209.01.1.1
TCGCGATCGCCGTTGCTCAGGACCTCCGCCCCTCCATCGGTCACCAGGATCGTCTCGCTGCAACCGATCGCGAAACGGCCCTCCTCGTCGGTCAGGAACAGCGGCATGTGCAGCGCCATGTTGGGCCGCAGCACATTCTGGCCGCCCGGCTCTAAGCTGGTGTAGCCCCGCGTCGACCAACCGAGACCGCATGAATAGCCAACGCGCTGGCGGAATGTCTGCGGACGGCCAGCCCGCTCTACGACCCCTCGTGCGGCAGCATCGACGTCTCCGGTCAATGCCCCGGGCATCGCAGCTGCGATCGCCGCCTCCAACGCTGCGTTCGAGAGTTCATACAGAGCCGTGGCCTCGGCATGTCTGCCGTAGATTGCGGAGCGCACTAGCCCGGCGGCGTAATCATGAAGCCTGCCACCGACCTCGATGTAGGCGACGTCGCCCTGTTTGAGGCGGTTGTTGCCGGACTTCGCGTGCCCTACGGCTGTGTGATCTCCGAATAAAATCCCGAACAAAGTCGCGTCTACCCCCGTGGACTCTACGGCCGCCTGGACGATAGCGGCGGCCTCGAGCTCGGACACGCCCTCCCTGAGGACGTCAACAAAGGCGGCAACGCCGGCCTCCGTCCCCTTCATCGCCTTTCGCATGACGGCGATCTCCTCTGCCGACTTGATGTCCGCCACAGTGAGAATCAGACGGGAGACGTCCACAACCTCGATGTTCGGAAGTAGCTCTTGTAGCTCCATGGCGTCGCGGGCCGTCATTCCAAAAAGGTCGAGCTCCATTCCGACGCGCCCCCGATCCAGCCCAAGCGATCGCATCACTTCAGCGCAGACCTTGCCCGCTTCGGTAAGCTGGTGATACGTGTGGATCTTGAGAGGAATGCTCTCGGCCCGGACATTCCATTCGTCGAACAAGCGGACGATATTCGTTCGCGGCACGTGTGGCGCGATGATCAGGTAATAGGGCCTCGCGTACGAGCCGGAGGCAGCATGTCCAGTCAGGTACTGGTGGTTGCGCGAGAAAGTCGATATGACTGCGTCGACTCCAAACTCCTGGAATCGGTCAAGAACAGCTTGCCAGCGACGGTTATACTCCGCCTCGCTAAAAGGAAGCCCGGGCGCCAAGCTCGACTGAGTGTTCGCCATTACCTCTCCTCCGCTCCCGTCGTTGTGCTTAGATGGTCAACTGCCGGGTGGTTTGCGTCAAA
>NZ_SADP02000556.1:0-350 GCF_004010375.2 Mesorhizobium sp. M2E.F.Ca.ET.209.01.1.1
GGCCGGGCATCGACAACACCGCCATCGCCATGAGCGCCGCCACCAGCCAGGCAAGCGGGCGGGTATGCATGCGGATCGTCGTAGAGAGCTGTGCTGCGTTCATCTCGTCGTGACTGGAAATGATGGCGCGCCCCGATGGAGCGCGCCAACAGAGATCATTTCTTCGGCAGCAATTTGATGTCGGGCGCAGGCGTTTCCAAGGCGTCCTCATCGTGGCCGGCCGCCTGAATCTCGATCCAGCGATCGGCGGCGTCGCCGCATTCCTGCACGACCGGGAAGTAGAGCATCTGGCCGGCCGGCAGATCGGTGGCGAGCGAGGCACGGAAGACGAACTCGTCATAGAATTCGTC
>NZ_SADP02000557.1:0-349 GCF_004010375.2 Mesorhizobium sp. M2E.F.Ca.ET.209.01.1.1
CCCGACCAGTCGAAGACGACGAGATCGCCGACCTTCAGCCTCGTGGTCGCCGAGAGCAGTTCGTCCATGAAACGGTCATAGACGGAGGCCTGGACAAGCAGCCGCGAGCCGGCGACGCAGACCTGGCCGGAATTGCGGAAGATGCCGTTGGCCGAGACGACAGCCGCCTGTTTCAGGTCCGGCGCGTCGGCAAAGACGATGTTGGGCGACTTGCCGCCGAGTTCGAGGAAGACGCGCTTCAGATTGGAACGGGCGGAGTATTCGAGCAGGCGGCGGCCGACCGGTCCCGAGCCGGTGAAGGCGATGGCGTCGACATCCCCATGCAGGCCGAGCGCCTCGCCGGCGACCG
>NZ_SADP02000558.1:0-349 GCF_004010375.2 Mesorhizobium sp. M2E.F.Ca.ET.209.01.1.1
GCTCGGCCAAGGGCCTGACGGCCAAGGAATGCAGCGCCAAGTACCAGGCTGCGAAAGCCGCCGGCACGCTAAACGGCATGAAGTGGAACGACTTCCGCAAGAGCGAGTGCGCCGCTGGCGCCACTGCCGCTGCCGCGACCGATACCAAGCCGGCCAAAACGACCGCAGCAGCTGCCACGACCGCCACTCCGGCTGCCGGCGGCAAAGGCCTGACCATGGCCGAATGCAGCACCAAGTACCAGGCTGCCAAGACCGCCAATAAGCTCAACGGCATGAAGTGGAACGACTTCCGCAAGGCCGAGTCCGCCGCCGGCGCTGCCGACGACGACACCGTGCCGGCTCCGACGGA
>NZ_SADP02000559.1:0-349 GCF_004010375.2 Mesorhizobium sp. M2E.F.Ca.ET.209.01.1.1
CCGCCGCAGCATTGCAACGAGAACAACCAATTGCAGCAGTGTAAACCCCAGCAACAGCACGATTTCGCCACAGACGGCCAAAGGGCCATTGGGCAGCGTCATGAGCTGCCGGTAACCCTCGCTCGAGGAAAACAGCTCGGCCATCGTGCGGAAGGGCGCCAAGGTCTGGCCGATTGCCAGCAGCATCAACCAGCCTCCAAATCCCACCAAGTCGCATGGATTCTGCGACGGCCCGGCCGCCGAGCGGACGGCAAAGAAAACAGGCACGCCGACCAGCAGCAGCACGATTGCCCAATGCCAGATGGAAAATTGCATCCAACCCCTCCCCCAAGATGCCCTTCTGGGTTGT
>NZ_SADP02000560.1:0-349 GCF_004010375.2 Mesorhizobium sp. M2E.F.Ca.ET.209.01.1.1
GGAACGGGTTCCTACTTCGATTTCTACAAGATCATGCCGACCTTTGTTTATCCCGAAAAGCTCGGCGCGGATCTTGCGGCGGTGCTCAAATCCACCGTGCGCCACGCGCTGATCACCGCCGAAAGCCATATCCGTACCCCCGAGAACGCCGAGAGCGTGCTGAGCGAAGGCCGCGCTGACCTCGTTTCCATCGTGCGCGGGCAGATCGCCGATCCGCATCTGGCTGCAAAGGCTGCCGCCGGACGGCCGCAGGACATTCGCGGCTGCCTGTCCTGCAACCAGATGTGCTGGGGCCGGCGCAGCCGCGATTACTGGATCAGCTGCGTCGTCAATCCCTCGGCGGGGCGGG
>NZ_SADP02000561.1:0-349 GCF_004010375.2 Mesorhizobium sp. M2E.F.Ca.ET.209.01.1.1
CCGCCGCCGACGGATTGCGCCATCGCGCCCGATGCGGCGAGCGCGATGGTCAGCATGGAGGCTGCGAAGATTTTCTTCATCATGGCGAATTCTCCTTTGGTTCAATCATTGATTAATTTTCCAACGGAGGGTCGCAGGGGATGTTCCGGCTGAAAGAATTCGTGAAAGGGGGCGCATGGCCCTGCCTTTCGACGGTTGTCGGGTACGTGCCGCAGAGGGCCTGATGGCGCCGCCCCTGGGGAAGCGCAACGCGGCGGAGGCACTGGCCGTCACACAAAGTTGCGCGAATACCACCGGACGCTAGCTATACTCTTGCACACCTTGGCCAGAAGGGGAGAAGTGCCATGAC
>NZ_SADP02000562.1:0-349 GCF_004010375.2 Mesorhizobium sp. M2E.F.Ca.ET.209.01.1.1
GCTGACCAGCAACGGTAGCTGGAACGCCGCGCATTTCAAGAGCAAGGACTACGACACGCTGGTGTCCAGCTATATCGCGGCCCTAGATCTGGAGGCGCAGAAGGCAACGGCCGGCAAGATCCAGAACCTGCTTCTTGAGGAAACGCCTGTTATCTTCGGATACTTCTACGACGACCTGACGGTGACCGCGAAGGGCGTGTTCGGGATCAAGAAGACTGGCATGGGGCAGCTGTTCTTCGACAAAGCATCGAAGGCATGAGTCACAGCCAGCCCGTTGCGGGGCTGGCCCACAAGCTTATAACAGCCAGCTCCCTTGCGGGGGCTGGCTCCACGAGGAGTAGTAGCTATT
>NZ_SADP02000563.1:0-349 GCF_004010375.2 Mesorhizobium sp. M2E.F.Ca.ET.209.01.1.1
GGCGGACGGCACGCGGGGAGGGGACAAGATGGCGGGAATCGGCATCCGGTTGCGGCGCTGGGTGAGTTTCGACGGCATCGCCATCAATGTGGAGCCGGATCTCGGCCATTTCGGCGGCATCGTGCCTTGCGGCGTCTCGGACCACGGCGTGACCAGCCTGGTCGACCTTGGCCTGCCAGTCACCATGGCCGACCTCGATCTGGCGCTGAAATCCGCTTTCCAGGATGTGTTTGGCCCCGCAGCGGTGCCTGCCGCCGAAATGTCCCGAAAGGCAGGCTGATCGCTACATCAGCTGTGCGGATGCCCAGAGCATGCCATAGCCGTGGATGGCAAACACCGCCAGCAGCGC
>NZ_SADP02000564.1:0-349 GCF_004010375.2 Mesorhizobium sp. M2E.F.Ca.ET.209.01.1.1
GGCGGATAGGGATCGGTACGCTGGCGGCCGTGTGGGGCGCAGAGACCAGGCCTTTGTCGGCTATGCGCAAGGCCAGGTAAGAGCGAAGGGCTTCGATGGGGCTGAGGCCGATCGCCTGCAGCGAGATCAGCTCGCGCATGCGCTCGTCGCGCGGCATTATCAGCACCTTGAGGTCGTTGAGCATGATGCCGTAGACCTTCAGGAAGTCGGTCAAGTGCGCCTTCACCGCCTCGCGCACGTCGCTGATCCGCTCGTTGACGTTCTCCATCTTGGTGATCTGGATGATCTGGTTGATCGCCTGTTCGATCGCCGGCCCGGCATAGTCGGCGATTTCCTTGGTGTCGATCAC
>NZ_SADP02000565.1:0-349 GCF_004010375.2 Mesorhizobium sp. M2E.F.Ca.ET.209.01.1.1
CGACATGCAGGAAGCGGCTTCCCTCCTTGGAAGAATCGCGCGACAGCGCGCGTTCTTCCTCGTCGTCGGGCAGGGCTTCATCACTCTCCTGATAGGCATTGTCATCGTCTTCCTCCGGCAAGACGCCTTCGGTCTCGCCGGGTCCGGCTTGTCGTTCTCAGTCGTCACACTGTCGGGAAGCACCTTGCTGCCCTCGAAGGAATCCCAATCCTGCTGTTCGAGCTCCGGGGCTTCTGTCTCTTCCTTGATTCGTTGTTTGTTGCGCGGGGCCATTAACGGTCTCCTGTTTACAGCTTCCTCCATCGAGCAACCGACCGCAGGATCAATTGTTCCCGATGCTGCGGTCTTC
>NZ_SADP02000056.1:0-1160 GCF_004010375.2 Mesorhizobium sp. M2E.F.Ca.ET.209.01.1.1
GACAAAGGGCTGACCGGAGCGGTCGATCCGGAGGTCGACGCGGGCGTAGTCCCGGCACTGGCAGGCACGGAAGGTCGCAACCGCAATGTCCTGCAGCAAAGTTGCAAGGCTGCTCTCGACTTGCGCCGGACACATCCTGGGCAGCGCCGCGGCGTCCATGTACTTCACCTCCCAAGTCATGAGACGCGTTTGGCCGCCGCCGAAGTCATGCTCCACAGCTGGCAACACCTCTATCTCTCGGTTTCCGAGCAGCGCCACATGGATTTCT
Organism: Mesorhizobium sp. M2E.F.Ca.ET.209.01.1.1; assembly: GCF_004010375.2. Lineage (NCBI taxonomy): Bacteria > Pseudomonadati > Pseudomonadota > Alphaproteobacteria > Hyphomicrobiales > Phyllobacteriaceae > Mesorhizobium > Mesorhizobium sp. M2E.F.Ca.ET.209.01.1.1. The sequence continues at coordinate 269 of NZ_SADP02000056.1, forward strand.
CGCCCATCTATGTATTCTTCCACGAGCGCATCCTGCGCATATTGCGTGATGATCATTTCCACTGCCTGCGTCAGCTTAGCGGGCTCATGTACGAGCTGCAAACCGAAGCTGTTGTCTTCGTGACGCGGCTTCACTACCACTGGGAATCGAAGACCCTCGGTGCTCTCGGTGCCGCTGCGCATGACGCGAAAGTTCGGCGTTGGCACGCCGCAACTGCGCATGAGCGTCTTGCTGATGACCTTATCGTCGGTCAGCCCATGCCCGAGCGGACTCGATCCGGTGTATGGAACACCGGCCATCTCAAGCATGGCAGGAACGTGGGTGAAACGGTACTCGCCTTGAATTCCCTCTGCCAAGTTGAATACTAACCCCGAAGGGCGGGCTTGCGGATCGGGTGGCATGAAGCCCTGGAGCGTGGCGAGCAGTTCTTTATCGCCTTCACACAGCAGAGTTTCGTGGCCGCCCTCTTGCAATGCCGCCATCACGCTTTTGGTTATCGCGCCGTAATGCGGCCAAGGCTGCGGCGGCTGCGGATAAGGCTGACCGAACCGGTTGATCACGCCCGTAAAATCACTGTTCCACACGACGGCTACCCGCATGAGCTACTCCTTTGATGTATGCCTTGCTGTCACGTGCATTCGTTCGGATCCGGATCTCTGTGGGAACAGCTCATCTTGACCGCACGCCTACACGAAGCCTCAAGCAATCGGCGTGCCACCGAACAGGTGGCGCGAAAAAGGGGAAGCATGTGTTTCGCGCCGCGCCGGGGCATATTTGCGCCTCAATGTGTCGGGTTCCGCACGAAACGTGTCCCGTGGTGTAGATGATACGGGCGAGTGGCGAAGGCATCTTTCAGCCTGCGGTAGCTCGCGGCGGGCAGCGCCGTCGCGCC
>NZ_SADP02000566.1:0-349 GCF_004010375.2 Mesorhizobium sp. M2E.F.Ca.ET.209.01.1.1
TAATCCCGCGCGAGACGGTATTCATTCTGCTCGTTGTGAAGATGAATTATATGAGGTAACTGCCCCATCCGTCTCTCAATTCACATTTCAACGACGGCTACTTGCGAATGTTAGCTGACCCTGATACACTATTTCCAATCCACATTTCACCAGCGTTTGCCAGTAGCACTTTCCCAAGCTAGCGGAAGCTATCTTCCGTCCGCTCGCCGACTTGCGCTACAATACACCTTGTCGCTAATTTACTACGCGGGGATAGACATGGCGACCACCACCGTTCCGCAAAATATCCTTACAAAATATGCCGTCGTTCGCGAGCCAAAGACGATGTCTCCACAAGCCAGGCAATGGA
>NZ_SADP02000567.1:0-349 GCF_004010375.2 Mesorhizobium sp. M2E.F.Ca.ET.209.01.1.1
CGGCCACCACCATGGCGGAGCGGTTGCGCGGCACCTCAGCCAGCCATTCGGGTTCGGTCACCGACGAACCGATCAGATGGTAGCGCTCGCGCGGTGGATAGAGCCTGCGCCTGAGGTCGATGACATCGGGATAGTCGACATCGAACCAGTCCACGCTGCGCGGCGGATCGACCCGGAAAATGCGCGTGTCGAGCCCGCATCCGAGATGCAGCACGATCGCATCCGGATTTCTGTCGAGGAAATCCTCGACCTGGGCATCCAGCGTCGCTGCCCGAATGGCAAAGCCCAGGCCGAGATTGCCGTCGACCTTGAGTTTCGAGAAATCATAGTCGATCTTCTTCACGGCCTC
>NZ_SADP02000568.1:0-349 GCF_004010375.2 Mesorhizobium sp. M2E.F.Ca.ET.209.01.1.1
CTTCGAGGGCCGCGCCTATCATGTGCGCGACTTCTACGCCTCGCAGGTGCTGTCGATGATTCTCGGCGGCGGCATGTCATCGCGTCTGTTCCAGGAAGTCCGCGAGAAACGCGGCCTGTGCTATTCGGTCTATGCCTTCCACTGGGGTTTTTCCGATACGGGCATATTCGGCGTCCATGCCGCCACGGGGCAAAGCGACATCGCCAAGCTGGTGCCTGTCATCATTGACGAGTTGCAGAAGGCCGGCGAGAGCATCCTTCAAGAAGAACTCGACCGTGCGCGCGCCCAGTATCGCGCCGGGTTGATCATGTCCGCCGAAAGTCCGGCCAGCCGTGCCTCGCAGATCGCG
>NZ_SADP02000569.1:0-348 GCF_004010375.2 Mesorhizobium sp. M2E.F.Ca.ET.209.01.1.1
ACCGGTTCGCCGATGAAGGCGGCGACCTTGTCGGCGCCGGCTTCGAGGATCGCGTCCTCGACCGCCTTGGCCGCGCGGATGCCGAAATCATGGTCGCTCTCGCCGGGCAGCGCCAGCTCGTAAGCATAAGGCATCATCACATGGACGATGTTGGGCACCGCGCCGCCGAGCTGCTTGTGCATCGGCTCCATACCGCCGAGCGAGGTGCCGGCGATGGTCGAGCCGTGATAGGCCGACTTGCGCGAGATGACGCGGTTCTTCTCGGGCTTGCCTTCGAGCGCCCAGTAGTGGCGCACGAGCCTGAGGGCCGTGTCGTTGGCTTCCGAACCGGACGAGCCGTAAAAAACC
>NZ_SADP02000570.1:0-348 GCF_004010375.2 Mesorhizobium sp. M2E.F.Ca.ET.209.01.1.1
CTCGATACGATGATTGTCCGGATCGCGGATGTAGAGGAAGAAGGCGTTCGAGATGCCGTGCCGTCCAGGCCCGCGCTCGATGTTGCCAACATAGCCGGTGGTCGCCATCAGGTCGAGCAGGTCGATGATGTTGAGCGGCGTCGGCACCCAGAAGGCGACGTGGTGCAGCCGCGGGCCAAGGCCGTTGGTGAAGGCGATGTCGTGGACGCCGCCCTTGCGGTGCGTCCAGGCTGCCCACAGTCTACCGGTCTGGGCGTCATGGGTGTACTCGGTCACGCGGAAGCCGAGCTCGTTGTAGAAGGGAACCGATTAATCGACATTGGGGTAGAAGCAGTTGAAGTGGACGAT
>NZ_SADP02000571.1:0-348 GCF_004010375.2 Mesorhizobium sp. M2E.F.Ca.ET.209.01.1.1
CGGCGACTGGCGATGGCGTTGCTCAATCCTGGGCCGCCTAGAGTTTAGTCGCTCCGTAAATCTCCACCCGCATCAGTGCCTTCTGCACGACCTCGGAAGCGTCCTTGCCCTTGATCGAATCCGTTTCGCCGGGAAGCGAAACCTTCGCTACGTACCTGTAGTCGCCACCCGGCATTTCGTTGACCACGATTCGGCAGCCATGTCTCTCCAGTACCCACGTTCCCGTAGCTTGAAGCTGCTTCAAGCCCTGATCCACAAGCCCAAAATTTTAATTCGGCATTCTTGTATCCTTGCAGCGGCGCATGCGGATTCGAGCTGAGGCAACCCCTAGTTCCCGGGAACTGCCGC
>NZ_SADP02000572.1:0-348 GCF_004010375.2 Mesorhizobium sp. M2E.F.Ca.ET.209.01.1.1
CTTCCGATCTTTAGCCGCCGGCAACCGAGTGCTGCTCAAGCCGTCCGAGCTGACGCCGAAGTTTTCGGACCTGCTTGCCCGCCTGGTCGAAGAGCATTTCTCTCCCGACGAGATGAGCGTGGTGGTCGGCGACGCCGAGGTCGGCAAGACATTCGTGTCGATGCCTTTCGATCACCTCTTGTTCACCGGCTCGACCGCCGTCGGCCGCCAGGTGGCGCTGGCCGCGGCCGCCAATTTGACGCCGGTCACGCTCGAGCTGGGCGGCAAGTCGCCGGCGATCTTCGATGCCTCCTGCGATCTCGATGCCGCGGTCTCGAGCGTCGCCTACGGCAAGCTCTTGAATGCGGG
>NZ_SADP02000573.1:0-348 GCF_004010375.2 Mesorhizobium sp. M2E.F.Ca.ET.209.01.1.1
GCCGTGTGCTCTTTGATGAAAGTCGTGTCGAGGACACGTTCTGGACCGCTCTTTTTAGCAACGTCGTCGAATGCCAGTACCGCCTTGGCAATGCCGGTCATGGCCGCGATGTCGCCACCAGCCCGGATCTGGAAGAAGTCGCTGGACATCTTCGTCCCCGGGCCAGGCGACAGCATCTCAACGGGATTCTGCGGATTCTTGAACCTTACCAAACCGCGCTCGTGCAGGGGATTGAAGGTGATGACTGGCACGCCGCGCTGGCGGGCGTCTTCGATGGGGTGCAACAGGCGCGGTGCTGTAACACCGGTATTGTGGCCAAAGAAGAACATCAGGTCGGATTTTGCGAAA
>NZ_SADP02000574.1:0-348 GCF_004010375.2 Mesorhizobium sp. M2E.F.Ca.ET.209.01.1.1
TTGTTGATCCCGATATGCGGGTTTTGGTATGTAAAAGACGCACGTTGCGGTACGCGAATTCTCCCTCCGTGAGCGCGCTCGTTCCATCCACGGTAAGACGAACTCCTTTCATGCGTCGGGTTGGCGAACGTCGATGTCGCTGAGATAGGCGACGACGGTGGCGTGTGAGGTCGCCGCCGTCAGCGCGCCAATCACCAGCACCATCAGGACGACACCCAGGTAACCCGCCGAGCCGATGGCGAAGTTGCCGAACAAAGCGGTTGCCTGATCGGCCTGTGGTGTTGCCATGTTGCGCGACGACCACCCGGAGAAAACGATGAAGACGAGCACCGCCGCCGCTCCGCCGGC
>NZ_SADP02000575.1:0-348 GCF_004010375.2 Mesorhizobium sp. M2E.F.Ca.ET.209.01.1.1
CTGGCGCGAGACGCTGTTCGTCGTGGTGGTCGTGCTCGCCGTCTTCCTGGCGATCGACCTCATCCTGCACCGGCGCGAGGCCGGGGCACCGAAGATCAAGGACCCAACACCGGACACGAAAGTGCGCCTGCGCGGCCTGGCCAACGTCCCGCTGCTGGCCGGTGTGATCGGCGCCATCCTGCTGTCGGCGGCCTGGAAGCCGGACGTGAGCTTTTCCGTGTTCGGCGTCGGTCTCGAACTGCAGAACCTGGTACGCGACGCCATCATCCTGGCGCTGGCCTTCCTCTCACTGAAGGTCTCGTACAAGAGCCACAGGGAAGCCAACGGCTTCACCTGGGGGCCGATCGC
>NZ_SADP02000057.1:0-1115 GCF_004010375.2 Mesorhizobium sp. M2E.F.Ca.ET.209.01.1.1
CACCCCTTGTGTGTTTGGAATCGTGCATGTTGAGGGTGCCACGGACCAGGTGTTTGCCTGATCCGTGGCGGCGATCGAGAGCCCGTCACCCCTCAGGTAGCCTAAACCGTGGATGAGCTGGGGCCCGACCGCCTTCTTTTGTGAACCCGAACAGTTGCAAGGGGCAAGCCCCCGCACACAAGGAAGGGACCGAGGAGATGGGTGTACAGGATGTCGGCATCGACGTTGCCAAATGGTGGCTCGACGTGGCGGTGTTTCAGACGCAAGAGCATGCACGTTTCGACAACGACAAGGACGGATGGGCCAAGCTGATCAAGTGGCTGCAAGGCCGCAACGTGCGCGCCATCGGCATGGAACCGAGTGGAGGCTATGAGCGCGGCGTGGCCAAGGCGCTACGCAAGGCGGGCCTGCCAGCCAGGAACGTCAATCCGCACAAGCTGCGCCACTATGCCCGCGCCCTTGGCCAGTTGGCCAAGAACGATCGCATCGATGCCCTGCTGATTGCCCGCTACACAGCCGAACTGCCGACCCGGCCGGTGCAGAGCGACCCAATCGCCGAACAACTGGCCGATCTGGTCGTGGCCCGCAGGCAGCTCAGCGATGACAAGGTCAGTCTGGCCAATCAGCTCGAGCAGGTTCGCGAGCCGACGGTCAGGCGCATCTTCTCCCAGCGGCTGCGGCGCATTGAGCTCGATATCGTACTGCTTGCCAAGCGTATGGCCGATCTTGTCGCCAGCCAGCCAGCGCTCGCGGCCAAAGACCGCCTGATCCAGTCTTTCCACGGTGCTGGTCCGGTGTTCAGCCATACCGTGCTGGCCTTGGCGCCGGAGATCGGGCAGGCCTCACGACGCGAGATTGCAGCCCTTGCCGGCCTGGCGCCCTACGACTTCGACACCGGCACCTTCAAAGGTCGCCGCATCATCTGGGGCGGCCGGCATGCCGTGCGCAGGGTAGTCTATATGGCAGCCCTCACCGCCAGTCGCTCAAATCCTGTCCTCAAGGCCTTCCATCAGCGTCTCATTGCCAAGGGCAAAGAGCCCAAGGTCGCGCTCGTCGCCGTCGCGCGAAAGATCCTGACCATCCTCAGTGCAATGATCCGAAACAACGAACCTTGG
>NZ_SADP02000576.1:0-348 GCF_004010375.2 Mesorhizobium sp. M2E.F.Ca.ET.209.01.1.1
CCGTCGAGTTCGAAGTTGCCGTTGGTGTCCCCGTAAAGATATGTGTGGCCGTTGAGTTCCTTCCACCAAATCTGCGAAAACCCGGAACCAATATCACTTGCCTGCAAGACACCATCAGGAGTGACTGGTCCGATGAACTGGTCGCCAAGCGCCCCGGTAAAGCCGGTTCCCAGTTGACCCATGAAAACCAGTGGCCCGCCATCGTAGTACCCCGGTGAACCTCGTGCCACCGAGAGGTCGAGCTTGTCACCCTCGCCCTGATTGAAGTCTGTGATGGTGTCATGCGCGGCAAACGTCGATTGCGAGGCAAACATGATGCGAAATATATCGGCTTCCGTGCCGCCGCTC
>NZ_SADP02000577.1:0-348 GCF_004010375.2 Mesorhizobium sp. M2E.F.Ca.ET.209.01.1.1
CCAAGATCGAGAACCCGATTGTCTATTTCGTTCGCTCGGCCTGGTTGAGCTCGACGCCGGTCGCAGTCGCGATGAGAGCAGGCGCCAATGATCCCGATGTCGCCAGCGTCGGGCAGCGTCCGGCGGAAACGTCAAGTTTCAAGGCGCCGACACCAAATCCGATCAAGAACGTGCTGATTTTCATGATGGAGTCGGTGCCGTCGAAATACATCGAGACTTTTGGCGGCCAGTATCCGGTCACCCCAAACATAAAGAGCTATGCCGCCGATTCCACCCGCTTCGACAACATCTACGCACATGCGCCATCGACTCACTACTCGATATTCTCCCTGCTGACCTCGATGTATA
>NZ_SADP02000578.1:0-347 GCF_004010375.2 Mesorhizobium sp. M2E.F.Ca.ET.209.01.1.1
CCGAAGTGCCGCAGGTGCAGCAATGCTACTACGTCACCGGCGAGGCCGATTTCATCCTCGTCGTCACCGTGGCGACGATGGCCGACTACGAGACGCTGACCAGGCGGCTGTTCTTCGCCAACAACAATGTGAAGCGGTTTCGGACCTTCGTGGCGATGGACCGGGTGAAGGTCGGGCTGGAGGTGCCGGTGGGCGGGCCAGCATAAGACGACGTTTCGTATCATATCGTGATACTTTTTGTTGACATCCACAACGTATCATGACAAGATACGTATCGCGGAAATCAGATGATCCGGTCGTTCAAGGACAAAACAACCGAGGCGGTTTCGACAGGCAAAGCGCCGAAG
>NZ_SADP02000579.1:0-347 GCF_004010375.2 Mesorhizobium sp. M2E.F.Ca.ET.209.01.1.1
CTGAAGACCTGCTCGTCGGACTCGCGCTACCGCAAGGATCCGACCGACCCGACCAAGCCGGCGAAGCTGTTCTGGAATTCGACCGGCGCGACCCTGTCGGACGACTTCAAGGCGATCGGCAACGAACTGTCGAACCTGCGCATCGTCAGCTGAGCGGCACGACAAACCGTCGACGACGCCCGCCCGCGAGGCGGGCGTTTTTCATTCGTACGGGGGTGCCGCGGCAATCGGTTTGGTTAGCGGTTGGTGAAGCCGCCGTTAAGCAATCGACCGGTTTGCCAAACCGGTCCTTCAGCGTTTTGTGGAAATGTGGCCCGATAGAGAATCCGCCGGCGGGGGGCCGCTTC
>NZ_SADP02000580.1:0-347 GCF_004010375.2 Mesorhizobium sp. M2E.F.Ca.ET.209.01.1.1
TTTGCCGACACCCAGGAACCCGCCGACGCCGATGATGGCGGACTTGGCCTTGCCGCTGGAATCGAAGACGACATCGTCGACTTTGCCGATGTTCTGGGCGTCGTTTCCGGTGCCGTTATAGACCGACTCCCCGATGATATTGGTCATCAGCGCGCCTTCGGCGCGCGGGATAGGAGCCGCCGTTTCGGCAGCCGGCTGTGCCGGAGCGGGAGTAGTGTTTTGCGCGAAAGCGCCGGTTGCGAGCAGTGTTGCAAGCGCGGTTGTAGCGAAAAGGGTGCGGATCATGATGGTCTCTCCTCGTGCCTGATTTCGTGCATGCGACTTCCCCGGCTACCGATAAGCGGCAG
>NZ_SADP02000581.1:0-347 GCF_004010375.2 Mesorhizobium sp. M2E.F.Ca.ET.209.01.1.1
TTGCCACCAACACCATCGGACAGGGAGATACGCGACAAACCGGGCTTGAAGCTATCCTCAAGCTCGGTGGGACAATCCTCCGCGCTACAAGAAGGCGACAGTGGCCCAATGAGGGTGCCGCAGTGGTGGTGTCAATCGTTCACCTGGCCAAGGGTCCAAGCACGCATGTCCCAATCCTGGACGAAAGGCCTGTGTCGCGGATCTCGGCCTACGTGGTCGGGGGTAACCTGGACGGGGCTCCTGCAATCCTGAAAGCGAACTCCAACAAAGCCTTCCAAGGTTCGAACGTCCTTGGACAAGGTTTTATCTTCGATGATGATACGGCGGACAAGGGCGAGAGTTGGCCG
>NZ_SADP02000582.1:0-347 GCF_004010375.2 Mesorhizobium sp. M2E.F.Ca.ET.209.01.1.1
TGGACGGTAAAGGTTTCAATGAGGTTCTGGCCGACGTTGAGCGCCTGGACGGCGGCATTGCTGTTGTTGAGTGTGAAAGTCCAGACACCGCCCGTCGTCATCTGGTAAGTGCCGTAGCCGTGGTCACTTGCGCTTCCGGCCACGACCGCCTGGAATGTATTGGGCGTATTGTCGACGTCGGTGTCTGTCAACGTACCGGTCGCCGTCGGCGTACCAGGAACTCCATTGCCGACACCACCTGCCTCGATCACCGAGCCCGTAACGACACCGGAAATCACGGCTGCGTCGTTGGTTCCGGCGAACTGTACGGTTGCGGTTGCCCAACTGAGCGTTCCATTGCCGAGCCG
>NZ_SADP02000583.1:0-347 GCF_004010375.2 Mesorhizobium sp. M2E.F.Ca.ET.209.01.1.1
GATTGCCGGCGGCGCCGGGGGCATGGGTCTGGCGACCGGGCTGCGCTTCGCCGCTGACGGCGAGCTGATCGCGCTTGCCGATCTTCCCGGTCCCAAGCTCGACGCCGCCGTGGCGACTATTGCCGCGACCGGGGCGGACGCAATCGGTCTGCCGCTCGACATCCGCTCCGTCGCCGCCTGCCGCGACGTGGTGGGCAAGGCCAGGGACTGGGGCGGCACGATCGACATCCTCGTCAATGCCGCCGGAGTCTGGCTCGAAGGGCCGGCTAACGAGGTCGCGGAAGACCAGTGGGACCTCGTGCTGGACGTCAATCTCAAGGGCGCGTTCTTCCTGATCTCGGCGGCCA
>NZ_SADP02000584.1:0-346 GCF_004010375.2 Mesorhizobium sp. M2E.F.Ca.ET.209.01.1.1
CGGGTGACGGCCATGCCGGCCGGTGTCGCCTGGGCGGCTGCGGCAGCGCTGCTTGCGCTCGTTTTGGTGCAGTCCTTCGAACAACCAGGCGGCAAGGGTAACGACTTCGAGGTGGCCGGCACCCAGGACGACCTGGCGAAGCTGCCCTTCGCCCTGGTCAAGTTCAAGGCTGACGCCAAGATGTCGGATATCACCAGCTTCCTCGGCCAGAACGGGCTGAAGATCGCGGGCGGGCCGACCGCCGATGGCGTCTTTCACCTGACGATCCCGGCCAGCACCGCGGCCGACTACGACAAGATAGTCGGCCTCGTTGCCGCCCAGCCTTTCGCGGATGCTGTGATCCAGG
>NZ_SADP02000585.1:0-346 GCF_004010375.2 Mesorhizobium sp. M2E.F.Ca.ET.209.01.1.1
AGCCGGAGATCGCCTTGAGCTGCAGCGCCATATAGGGTACCGCGCCGACCGTCGCGATCATTGTGGCGATGGCCGCAACGGCAAAACTCTTGCCGTAGCGAGCGCCGAGAAGGTCGGCGATCGAGGTGATCTTCTCGCTTTTCGCCAACCGGACCAGGCGGTTGAGCAGCGGGAAGACGAACACGAAGACCAGCACCGGTCCCGTATAGATGCCAAGGAATTCAAGGCCGCGCTCGGAGGAGAGGCCGACCGAGCCGAAGAAGGTCCAGGAGGTGCAGTAGATGGCGAGGCTGAGCGCGTAGATGAAGGGCCGAGCCCGGCCGAAACCGATCGCCGCGGCGCGCCG
>NZ_SADP02000058.1:0-1095 GCF_004010375.2 Mesorhizobium sp. M2E.F.Ca.ET.209.01.1.1
CTAAAATGAGCAACGAAATTGTACGCCGTGTCGCCGCAGGCAGTGCACTTGCTGGATAGCTGCTAACGAATTCGGCGAGTTCAGATATGGCTCGCACTGAGGTATACTCCAATATATCCGCTTCTTTGGCGATAAAATGCCTGCCAAAATGGAGGCTGACGTTGTGCAGGGGGACGGCTATTAGCGCCGCAGCCGGTTAACGCCTCAAGGAATTTTTTGCGTCTGAGGCAGCACGCGCGTGCTGGTGGCGCACGTCATGCAGGTTCTCTTGCAATCGAACTGCAGGCTCTTGCGAAGTTATCGATCAAATTGCGACAGGCGGGCTCACTGTCGTACATCCACTCAGGGTGCCACTGTACGCCGACCATGAATGGCCGGCCGGGTGCCTCGATCGCCTCGACGACACCATCGTCAGCTCGCGCCGAAACGACGAATTCAGGAGCCAACTGTTTAATGGCCTGGTGGTGATAGCTGTTTACTCGGAAAGACGATGATTGCGCTCCACAGAGCCGCCACAGCTGCGTGTCGCGTTCCAACTGAACCTCGTGAACCGTCTTATCCAACGGGGTGCCATCGCGATGATCGATTACGTTTTGTAGTTCATCTAAGGTATGAGGATAGATCGTACCCCCGCCTACAACATTCAAAATCTGCATCCCTCGGCAGATGCCGAGAACGGGCATGGGCCGATCGAACGCTGAACGGGCGAGCGCGAATTCGAAGTCGTCGCGCTCGGGGATCATCCGTTGAACAGCGGGGTGCGGAGGCGCGCCGTAAAGTTCGGTTGGAAAATCGCCACCTCCAGTAAGAACGAGCCCAGAAACGAGGTCTAATAACGCGCTCACGTCATCTTCTTTGACATACGGCAAGATGATTGGAAGCGCACCGGCTTTTTCGATTGCGCTTACATAGTGGACGAGACAGAAGTAACCATCCTTTTCCACGTCGAAATTGCTGACGATCCCTATGACTGGTCGCATGTGCTTTGCCATCTTGAATGGAGTGCTTATATACGCGAGAAGAGCTTGCGCTCCATGGTGGTCAGGCGTTCCGGGCCTTTTTCCGTCACCAGCACCGTCTCGCTGAAGCCCATCC
>NZ_SADP02000586.1:0-345 GCF_004010375.2 Mesorhizobium sp. M2E.F.Ca.ET.209.01.1.1
GCTTCCCTGCCGGCCACGCCAGCGCGGGCTATGCGTGGCTGTGCCTGTACTATTTCGCCCTGCTGTGGCGCCCGTCGTGGCGCTGGGCTGGGTTGTGGATCGGCCTCGGCACCGGCCTGGCGTTCGGCATCAGCCAGCAGCTCCGGGGGGCGCATTTCCTTTCGCATGACGTTGCCACTGCATTGATTTGTTGGCTGCTTTCGCTGGGCCTGTACCTGATCGTCAAAGGCATCCTGATCCGCCATCCGCTGGACCGTCCCAACCGCCAGGAGGCAAACGCATGAGTGCATCGGTCCAACGCCCCGCCCGCCCGTCTGCGCTGGCGGGTCTTCGCCACTGGCGGCC
>NZ_SADP02000587.1:0-345 GCF_004010375.2 Mesorhizobium sp. M2E.F.Ca.ET.209.01.1.1
ATCTGGCCGTGGAGCTTTTGGAAACGGCGCCCGACAGTGCCGAACTCGCCATGGCCTATTCCAATCTCTCGCAACTGGCGATGCTGGCCGAGCGGCTCGAGGAGACGCTTGCGTTCGGCGGCAAGGCCGTCGAGCTGGCGGAGCGGCTCAACCGGGCCGACATACTTTGCCATGCCCTCAACAATGTCGGGGCGGCCGGGCAATGGCTGGACTTCGCCAAGGGGCGGCGCGATCTCGCCCGCAGCCTTGGACTTGCCCTTACGGGCAACTTTCAGGAGCATGCGGCGCGCGCCTTCACCAACTGCGCCTGTGTCGAGATGAACAGGTTCAACCTCACCGAGGCGG
>NZ_SADP02000588.1:0-345 GCF_004010375.2 Mesorhizobium sp. M2E.F.Ca.ET.209.01.1.1
CGCACGCAAGGCGGAGGTCGTGGATCGGTCGCTGGCGTTTCACGGCTCCGGTCTCGGCGATCCGCTCGAGGCCTTGCGACGGATCGGCGGGCGTGAGTTCGCGGCGATCTGCGGCGCCATCCTCGCGGCGCGCATGGAGAAGATTCCCGTCCTGCTCGACGGTTTCGCGGCGACCGCGGCGGCTGCTGTCCTCCATGCGGCCAATCCCGCCACGCTCGATCATTGCCTGCTTGCAAGCCTGTCGTCCGAGCCTGGCCATGCCAAGGCGGCCGAAGCGCTCGGATTGCTGCCGCTGCTTGATTTCGGCATCGGCCATGGCGAAGGGGTGGGGGCTGCTCTCGCTGC
>NZ_SADP02000589.1:0-345 GCF_004010375.2 Mesorhizobium sp. M2E.F.Ca.ET.209.01.1.1
GTGCCACCCGTCAGCCCGCTGTTTGCGGAATCGAGAAATGGGAAGGCGAGCGAGACTTCATAGTCGGAAAGGGGCTGCAGCTTGGGACGTCCTCCCAGCGTGGCGCCCGGCGAGGGGTATGGGCAGGCCCCGGCAACTATGGATGCTGCGTGGAGGCGCAGATCTGCCTCGGGATGGAACAGGGAAACGGCCGCCTGCCAGATGTTCGACTTGTCGAATTCCTGCACTTCGAACGGATCGGGGCGCCCCTTGGTCGGATCGGTGCGATGCACACGCACAATCGGTGCAGCATGTGCCTTGATGGCGCGCATGGCCGAAATCCTTGCACGGGGCGGAACCACTATG
>NZ_SADP02000590.1:0-345 GCF_004010375.2 Mesorhizobium sp. M2E.F.Ca.ET.209.01.1.1
GCGCGGTATTCGGATTGCCGCCGGCGGCGGCGGGTGCCCCGCCCATCATCGGCATCGCGGTGCTGTGGTCGAAGCCGTTCCTGTGGTTCTATATCTACTTCGTGGCCTGCGTGGCGATCTTCTACGCCTTCTGGAGCTGGTATTCACCACATCCGTGGCAAAACTGGTCGATCCTGATGACCGCCGTCATCCTGTTCTTCATCTATTTCAATGTTCAGGTCAGCGTTGCCGTCAACAATTGGTATGGTCCGTTCTTCGACTACGTGCAGGGCCTGATGTCGGGCACGGGGAAGTCAACCGACTCGGAATTTTATATAGGATTGGCCGATTTCTCCTGGCTGGCGC
>NZ_SADP02000591.1:0-345 GCF_004010375.2 Mesorhizobium sp. M2E.F.Ca.ET.209.01.1.1
CCATTTCATACATATGGCGCACAAGGGGCTTGCGGCAAGACCTGGCTGTTCCCGTAAAACCACGACCCAAGTTAACCGAAACGGGAGTGGCGAATGCCGGAATTGTTGCCAAGAGGCCAAGTAGGTCGGGACCGTGCAGTGGTGATCGCCGGAGGCGGTCCGACCGGGTTGATGCTGGCTGGCGAACTCGCATTGGCGGGCGTCGATGTGGCCATTGTCGAGCGGCGGCCCAACCAGGAACTCATCGGCTCGCGAGCGGGTGGCCTGCACGCACGCACCATCGAGGTACTCGACCAGCGTGGAATTGCCGACCGGTTCCTGTCACAGGGACAGCTATCGCCGTCC
>NZ_SADP02000592.1:0-345 GCF_004010375.2 Mesorhizobium sp. M2E.F.Ca.ET.209.01.1.1
GCGTGGTGCTCGTCGTCGTCGGCGCTTCTGGCGCGGGAGTACGGATCACCTTTACCTTGGTGATCACTTTCGTCACCACCTTGGGCTTGCACACCGCGAGCGTCGGGGTGTTCCGCTTCGGTGAAAGCCCGAGAATGGCCATCGAATAAGCTTCCTGCCGGTCGATGCCGGCTCTGAGGAAGGCCAGAGCGCGCGCCGGATCGGCAGGCACGCCGTTGCGGCCTTGCTTGAAGATCAGCGCCAGATCGTTTATGGCGCCGACACGCCCCATCGCCGCTGCCTTAAGCAGCAGATCCAGCCCCTTGCCGGTATCGCGCTGGACGCCGACACCATCGAACAAGGCGC
>NZ_SADP02000593.1:0-345 GCF_004010375.2 Mesorhizobium sp. M2E.F.Ca.ET.209.01.1.1
AACCGTTCAGAGATCGGCCTGGCATCTTTGCGCCACTCGAAGGTCGGCTTCTTCGTACGCGGCACGCTGCCCTGTCTCGCCACCAGATGGCTGGTCAATGACCGTTCCTCGATGGGCTCGGACATGTAGAACCCTTGGGCGCTGTGGCAATGCTCTGCGATCAGGATGTCAAGTTGCGCCTCGTTCTCCACGCCCTCGGCGACGACGGTCAGACCTAGGGAATTGGCCAGGGCGATCATGCCGCGAACCACGCCCTGCTTTTTAGCGGAGGTGGGTAGGTCGCTCAAAAAGGAACGGTCGATCTTCAGCTGGTTCAGATTGAAGTCGGTGAGGTAGCCGAAGCTC
>NZ_SADP02000594.1:0-345 GCF_004010375.2 Mesorhizobium sp. M2E.F.Ca.ET.209.01.1.1
CGAAATCGCCGGCCGAGGCGGCGTTCGACATGGGGAAGAAATAGCCGTCGCAAGTGCGCACGCAACTGGTGTGGAATTCGCCGCCGCTGCCCGCAACGTCCGGAATGCCGGGCTGGTTCAGGACGCGGCTGACATCGCTTTCTTCGCCCGAATCGTCAGGCTGGTCCAAGGTATCGATCCGCCGGTTGTCGGCGCCGAAAAGCTGGTCGAAGAGGTTGGCATTGTCCCCATCTTCACGATTGGCTTCCTGCGGAGGCGCGCGACGGGGCCCCACCGCATCGTCACGGCAGTCATTGGCATCGAGCGCCGCCAGGATGCGGCCGCGGTCGCGGCGTGAGCCGCCGC
>NZ_SADP02000595.1:0-306 GCF_004010375.2 Mesorhizobium sp. M2E.F.Ca.ET.209.01.1.1
TCGCGCCGACTTCCGCGCCCATGGCGCCGGCGTCATCGCCGCGGTCAGGGCCGAAAAGCCCGAGCAGTATCTCAAGGTCGTGTTGACGCTGCTGCCCAAGGATTTTTCGGCCAGCTCGGAAAGTGTCGATGCCGATAAAACCAGTCTCGAGCAGTTGAGCGATGAGGAGATCCGTAGCCGCATCCGCGGCCTCGAAGCGAACCTCAGGCCGTTCCTCGACAGCGATGCAGGCGTATCTGGCGCTGCTCGAGGAGATGGACCGGCGCCGTCGTCGTAACCTCCTTGCCGCCTACGCGCCGTACGAAC
>NZ_SADP02000059.1:0-1047 GCF_004010375.2 Mesorhizobium sp. M2E.F.Ca.ET.209.01.1.1
GCTAGCTGTGAGCTTTCGGGAGGTTGTCCATTCGGACCGGACCGAGGAGACTGGAGTTACCACGCTTCAGCATCCATCGGAGGATCCGAATGAACATCCATAAGAATGCCCGTCTCACACCGCTGCGTCGAGAGGAGATGGCGCTGTCGGTGATAGAAGGCGCTTTCTCCAAAGCCCATGCGGCGCGTGTCTACGGCGTGTCGGCCAAGATCGTGGCGCGCTGGGTCGAGCGCTACAAGTCCGAAGGGCGGGCCGGCATGATCGACCGTTCCTCGCGGCCCGCCCATATGCCGCAGGCCACCGCTGCGTTGATCGCCGAGCGCATCATGGCGCTGCGGCGGCAACGTTGGACCGGCAAGCACATCGCCCATGAGGTCGGCGTCTCGCCCGCCACCGTTAGCCGGGTTCTCAAGCGTGCCGGACTGTCGCGGTTGCGGGATATCGAACCGGCCGAGCCGATCCGACGCTACGAGCGCGAGCATCCTGGCGAGATGATCCATATCGATATCAAGAAGCTCGGTCGTTTCGAGCGCATCGGTCATCGCATTACCGGCAAGCGCACCGGCAATGCCAGCTCGCGCGGCAGCAGTTGGGAGTTCGTCCATGTCTGCATCGACGACGCCTCCCGCATCGCCTTCTCGCAGATCCTGCCCGACGAGAAAAAAGAAAGCGCCATCGCCTTCCTCAAGGCGGCGGTGGCCTACTACGCCAGCCTCGGCGTCACGATAGCCCGCGTCATGACCGACAACGGCTCCTGCTACAGATCAAAGGCCTTCGCCAAGGCCTGCCGCGATCTCGGCCTCAAGCACGTCAGGACAAGACCCTATACACCCAAGACCAATGGCAAGGCCGAGCGCTTCATCCAGACAGCACTGCGCGAATGGGCTTATGCCATCGCTTATCCGACTTCAGATCACCGCGCCGCAGAGTTGCCGGTCTGGCTGCACAGATACAATTGGCACCGTCCCCACGGGAGCCTAAAGTCCAAAACACCTATCAGTCGCCTCGCTCTAACCGAGGACAACCTGTTGAGGCTCCACAGCTAGC
>NZ_SADP02000005.1:0-69761 GCF_004010375.2 Mesorhizobium sp. M2E.F.Ca.ET.209.01.1.1
TCTCGACGCAGCGGCGTTAGACGGGCATTCTTGTGGATGTTCATTCGGTCCTCCGGGAATCACTGAAGCTTCGACAACCTCAGCTTTCTCGGTCGGGGCCGAATGGACAACCTCCTGAAAGCTCACAGCTAGCTCTCTGATCCGATCCCGGTTTCGGAAGCCTCGTCGCTTCCGGAGCCGGACGCGGCCCGGACCCCCAGCCGCCAGGCCGAGGGTGGGACACCGAGCATCTTCTTGAAGGCGCGGCTGAACGCGGCTTCTGATTCATAGCCGATGTCCGCTGCGATGCTGGCGACGTTGCTGTTGCCGGCGCTGAGCAGTTCCGAGGCGATCTGCATGCGCCATTTGGCGAGATAGTGCATCGGCGGCATGCCGACGATCTTGGTGAAGCGCTCCGCCAGCACGGTGCGAGACAAGGCCGACTCCTTCGCCAGTGCTTCCACCGTCCAGTTGTGTGCCGGCCGGTCGTGGATCAGCGCCAGCGCCCTCGCCAGATGCGGATCGCGCAGGCCCGCCAGCCAGCCGGTCTGCTGCGGCGGCAGCGATTCCACATAGCGGCGCAGCACGTCGACGAACATCAGTTCGCTGAGCTTGGTCAGCACCGTCTCGCTGCCGGCCCGCTTCTCGGCCACTTCCGAGACCGCCAATCTGATGAACTGGCCGAGCCAGCCGCTATCGCCTTTGACGTCGCCGGCCTTGATGACGGGCGGCAGCGCCTCGAGCAGCGGATTGAAGGGCAGGGCATGGCAGGCGAGATAGCCGCAGACCAGCCGCGCCGACAGCGATCCGTCCTTGACGTAGTTGATGGGGAAAGGCTGTTGGCTGGCCGCGGCAATTTCCAGCACATCCGCCGTCGGCGGCTCGGCCCGCAGGTCCGGCGTGCTCGACATGATGTGCGGGTCACTGTGCGTGAAGACCACGACCTCGCCGGCCTCCATCGGAATCGCCTCCCGGCCGACGATGCGGGCAAAGCAGCGGCCTTCCGTCAGCACGTGATAGGAAATCAGGTGGTCGGCGCCCGGCAGTATCCTCGGTAATATCGAGGCGGGCGCAGGCGAGCACACCGCCCACGGATCTTGGGCCTCAATGTCGAAGAACGTCGCGCCGGTGAGGCGCACCGTTTTCAAAAGGTCCGATAGAGCGTCCCCGGCCATTCCACGCATGTCCCGCCAAGCCTGCTGCGCGACATCCCATTCGAGTTCCGGACGCGCTGTCAACTAACGCGGACGGCCCGTCATTCCGTCCCACGCCGAAAGCTTTAAACCCCAACCGGCGCCGAGAGCTGTCTTCTGTTGCACGCTCCGCGCAATCGAACGCAACGAAAGAAAAGGACGAAAGTCATGACGGTACATAAGGGCGGGTGTTTTTGCGGCGCCGTGGAAATCGAAGTCCACGGAAACGCGGAGGCAATGGGCTACTGCCATTGCAGTTCCTGCCGGTCGTGGTCGGCGTCTCCGGTGAATGCTTTCACGCTGTGGAAGCCCGGGAACGTCAAGGTCACCAAGGGCGCGGAGTTTCTCTCTGGCTTCAAGAAGTCCGAGATGAGCGACCGCCAGTTCTGCACCAAATGCGGCGGGCATCTGATGACGGACCATCCACCGCTCGGACTGGTCGATGTCTATGCGGCCACCATACCGACGGTGGAATTCGCGCCGGGGGTCCATGTCAACTACGCCGAGACGGTCCTGCCGATGAAGGATGGGCTGCCGAAGCTGAAGGACTTTCCCGCCGAGCTCGGCGGCTCCGGCATCGCGGTCCCGGAATAGGTCCGGACGATGACCGACGATTTCAAGCAACCGCAATTCACGACAGGAGAACAGCAATGGATATCGCGACATTTCGCGCCACGCAGGAGCCGATCAAGGATCTTTATCGCAAGGATGCACGGGCCGCGCTTCTCACCCTGAAGGCCAAGGGAAGCGCCGATGACTCCAGGGTGACCTGCAAGGTCGAGACCGGACGCGGACTGGCGCTGGCCGGCATCCATCCGATGGCCGGCGGCAGTGGCCAGGAACTCTGCTCCGGCGACATGTTGCTGGAGGCGCTGATCGCCTGCGCCGGCGTCTCGATGCGGGCGGCCGCGGCCGTGCTCGAGATCCCGATCAAGTCGGCGGAGATCTCCGCCGAGGGTGATGTCGATCTGCGCGGCACGCTGGGCGTCACGGAAGGCGTGCCGGTCGGCTTCAAGGAAATCCGCCTGCGCTTCGACATCGAGTCGGATGTCGAGCAGGGCCGGCTGACCCAGCTCATGGAGCTCACCGATCGCTACTGTGTGATCTTCCAAACCATCCAGCGCAGCCCGAAGACCTTCGTGAAACTCAATAGGGTGGTCTCGTGACACTTTGCCCGGAACTCAGATCCTGGCGGGCAGGTTCCGGGCTGGGCCTGAACGCGGCTTCAGCGTCAGGCCCTATCCTTTGACGTAGCCCATCGCCTCGACGATTTTTGCCAGAGCGGCGTGCGCAGGCGCTGGCGTCACTGGTCGAATCTTCGCTGGAAGGCCTCATGGTGATCGCCCGCGCCACCCGCGGCCGCACGCCGGTCAGCGTCGTGGCCGATGAGGTCGCGGCATTGGTCGAGGGCGCGGTGCTGGCTGGTAAGGCCACCGCGGAGGCGCATTGACCATTTGAGCGGTCAACTCGGTCGCGCGCGGCCGATGAAGGCCCGCCGGCAGAGCGTTTCGCCTTCCTTTGAACGGTGAAACGCGCTAGCGGGCCGATTGCCGGATTAGATCGCGGCCGATCGGCTTCGGTGTCTCGCTGCGCAGCACCAGCGCCGTCGTGACGGAACCGTGGCGCGCCACGGCGTCGACGATGCTTTCAAGCTGCGCCGGCGAGGGGACGACCACTTTGAGGATGAAGCAGTCCTCGCCGGTAAGCCGGTGCACTTCGGTGATCTGTGGCATCTCGGCGAACTGCTTGAGGCAGGGGCGGATATGCTCATGCGTGGTGCGCACCCGGATGATGCCCATCATGCCGAGGCCGAGCGCGGCCGGGTTGATCACGGCGGTGTAGCCGGCAATGACCCCGCGCTCCTCCAAGCGTTTCACCCGCTCCGAGGTCGCCGGCTGCGAGAGGCCGACACGGCGGCCAAGCTCGGACATTCCGATGCGGCCGTTCTCCTGCAAGGCTTCGACTATGGCAATGTCGGTGGGGTCGAACATGGCTTGCTCGTCCGGTTTTTCAGCTTCACTTTGAATCCATCGGATTCGAAGTCATTTCTCCGATGATTTCCCATTCCCGCTCCTGCGGCAAGGCGCCACCATGCCCCTGTTGATCGATAGGAGCAAGGCGACATGACGCATTTCATCATCCTGCCGGGTAGCGGTGGCTCGGGGCCCACGCATTGGCAATCGCGCTGGGAAGACACCGATCCGGCGATGCGGCGTTTCCGGCCCTCGAGCTGGGACCTGCCTGATTTCACCGACTGGCTGGCGGCTCTGGAGGCAGCTGTCATCGAAGCGCCAGAGCCGCCCGTTCTGGTGGCGCACAGCCTGTCCTGCCTGCTGGTCGCGCATTGGCAGAAGATTTCGCAACGTCCGGTCCGCGCCGCCTTCCTGGTCGCGGTCCCCGATCCGATGGCGGCTGTGTTCCCGGTCTACGGCATGGCTTTTGCCAGGATCCCCCAGGCCAAATTGCGCTTTACCTCGCTGGTGGTCGCCAGCACGGACGATCCCTACGGATCGTGCGACTATGCCGAGGCGGGGGCGGCGCGGTGGGGCAGCGGCATCGCCGTCATCGGCCCGGCCGGCCATATCAACGCGCAAAGCGGATTGGGCGACTGGCCGCAGGGCCGCGCTTTGCTCGATAGCCTCGTCGCGGAAGCAGCCTGAGGCGTAGCGTTGGCGTCCGAATAACGAAAAAGGGCGGCATCGCTGCCGCCCTTTCCGTATGCATTAGCCAGGTAGGCTGGATTAGAAGTCCATGCCGCCCATGCCACCCATGCCGCCGCCGGGCATGCCGCCAGGCATGCCGCCGGCAGCTTCCTTCTTCGGAGCTTCGGCGATCATGGCTTCGGTGGTGACGAGCAGGCCGGCGACCGAAGCCGCGTCCTGGAGAGCCGTGCGCACGACCTTGACCGGGTCGACGATGCCCATGGCGATCATGTCGCCATACTCGCCGGTCTGAGCGTTGAAGCCGAAGGTCGCGCCCTTGTTCTCGAGGATCTTGCCGGCGACGATCGAGGCTTCAGCACCGGCGTTCGACGCGATCTGGCGGGCCGGGGACTGCAGCGCGCGACGCACGATGTTGATGCCGGCAGCCTGGTCGGAGTTGACGCCGGTAGCCTTGACGGCAGCCGAAGCGCGCAGCAGGGCCACGCCACCGCCGGCGACGATGCCTTCTTCCACGGCCGCGCGGGTCGCGTTCAGGGCGTCGTCAACGCGGTCCTTCTTTTCCTTGACTTCCACTTCAGTCGCACCGCCGACGCGGATCACGGCAACGCCGCCGGCGAGCTTCGCCAGACGTTCCTGCAGCTTCTCCTTGTCGTAGTCCGAGGTGGTCTCCTCGATCTGCTGCTTGATCTGGGCGACGCGGCCCTGGATCTCGGCCTTCTTGCCGGCGCCGTCGACGATGGTGGTGTTCTCCTTGGAGATCGACACCTTCTTGGCGCGGCCGAGCATGTTGAGGCCAACGTTCTCGAGCTTGATGCCGAGGTCTTCCGAGATGACCTGGCCACCGGTCAGGATGGCGATGTCTTCCAGCATGGCCTTGCGGCGGTCACCGAAGCCCGGAGCCTTGACGGCGGCGATCTTCAGGCCACCGCGGAGCTTGTTGACGACCAGCGTGGCCAGGGCCTCGCCTTCGACGTCTTCCGAGATGATGAGCAGCGGCTTCGAGGTCTGAACGACAGCTTCCAGGACCGGCAGCATGGCCTGCAGGTTGGAGAGCTTCTTCTCGTGCAGCAGGATGTAAGCGTCTTCCAGATCGGCGACCATCTTGTCGGCGTTGGTGACGAAGTAGGGCGAGAGATAGCCGCGGTCGAACTGCATGCCTTCGACGACCTCCAGCTCGGTCTCGGCGGTCTTGGCTTCCTCGACGGTGATGACGCCTTCGTTGCCGACCTTCTGCATCGCTTCCGCGATCATCTTGCCGACCGACTCGTCGCCATTGGCCGAGATCGTGCCGACCTGGGCGACTTCCTCGGAGGTCTTGATCTTCTTGGCGGCCTTGCCGAGAGCGGCGACGACTTCACCGACGGCGAGGTCGATACCGCGCTTGAGGTCCATCGGGTTCATGCCGGCGGCAACGGCCTTGTTGCCTTCCTGCACGATCGCCTGGGCGAGAACGGTAGCGGTGGTCGTGCCGTCGCCGGCGATGTCGTTGGTCTTCGAAGCGACTTCGCGGACCATCTGGGCGCCCATGTTCTCGAACTTGTCCTCAAGCTCGATCTCCTTGGCGACGGTGACGCCGTCCTTGGTGATGCGCGGGGCGCCGAACGACTTGTCGATGACGACGTTGCGGCCCTTGGGGCCCAACGTGACCTTCACCGCGTCGGCGAGGATGTTGACACCGCGCAGCATGCGCTCACGAGCGTCGCGGGAGAATTTTACGTCTTTTGCAGCCATGGTTAGCTCCTGACAGGGGCTCGGGAAGAGCCCGAAAACTCAGTTGATGGAGAGGCCGAAATTCAGCCGATGATGCCCATGATGTCGGATTCCTTCATGATCAGAAGGTCTTCGCCATTGAGCTTGACTTCAGTGCCCGACCACTTGCCGAACAGGATGCGGTCGCCGGCCTTGACGTCCAGCGGCACGAGCTTGCCGCTTTCGTCGCGGGCGCCGGAGCCGACGGCGATGATCTCGCCTTCCTGCGGCTTCTCCTTCGCCGTATCCGGGATGATGATCCCGCCGGCGGTCTTGGATTCGGATTCGACCCGGCGAACGACCACGCGGTCATGAAGCGGGCGGAACTTGGACTTTGCCATGTTGTCTTCCTCGAGTGAGAACGGTGAGAACTGTTCCTCCATCCGGCGAGGCCGCCGGATATGAGTTAGCACTCACCTAGGGCGAGTGCTAACGTGGCGCTGAGATAGGCCGGTGGGTTGCCAGAGTCAAGGCGCGCGCAAGGGGCAGGCGGCGCGAAATTTTTCTCAGGCGAAGCCCTGGTCGGAAATGCGGTGACTGCCGCCAAGCATGGGCGAGCAATCCAGCTCGTTATTCCCAGCGCCTTGGCGACCGCAGCACCAGCAGCGGGCAGCGTTCGGCGAGGCCGTATGTACCGGTCGAGGCCAGCCGGACATCATCGAAGAAGGTCTTGGCTTCCTCGATGAGCGCTGCCGCGGGGGCAAAACTGTAGATCGCCGGCGAGTTCCGGTAGACGTCGACGGTGCCGATGACCGGCAGGTCCCACCCGGTACGCGCCGAACGCTCCTCACGGTCGGGAAATATTCTGTCGAATTGTTCGAGGATGCTCGTAACCGGTATCACGTGGTCAGGCGCGCCGCCGATCGGGGTCATGGCCAGGCGCCATTTGAGGTCGTGGAAGGTCGAGACGCCGCCGGCGAGGGCCAGGGCGCGGACGTACTGCGGCTCGTCGCGAAGCTGGATCTCTGATCGCGTTCAGAGAAACACCCGCAACTGCGTGTGGATGATCGAGCGATAGTCGTCGATCGTGCGCCGGCCTTCCGCCTCGTCCTGCGTCAGCGCCAGCCGCACGACGCCGCCGGCAAGCTGGAAGATCAGGAACACGACCCGCCCGAACGCCTCGCGCTGCCCGGCTTGAAGCATCGGCGCGACATGGTCGCAGAATATCCTTGCCTGGTGCCTCGTCTCGGCAATGTCGAGATGCTGCAGCGCCTTGTCGGCCTGGATGGCGTTCTGCAGGTCCTGGATCGCCGGGTCCGCCGCGACGCGGGTATAATAGTCGTCGAGCATCCGGTCGGCCGCCGCCGTCACGTCGCCCAACCCGTTGATCCCGGCGATGATCGCGCCGAAGCGCGCCCGGCTTTCTTCTGAAAATCGCTCGTAGAGCATCGCCAGGATCGCCGACTTCGACGGAAAATAATGATAGACGGTGGCGATCGGCCCGCCGGCCAGCGCGCCAACCTCCTTCATCGTCACCGCGTCGATGCCCTTTTCGCCGATCAGTCGCATGGTCGTGGCGAGGATCGCGTCGATACGCTCGCGGCTGCGCTCCTGCTTCGGCCGGCGCCTGGGTTCCGTCGCTATTCGCTTCGCCTGCGTCATGGCCCGCATCTTTCCCGGAAAAGTGCGAATTCGCGGTTGACAAGAAACATGATCAAGTATCAGTTTCGTTGAATGCTGACAACTTGTCAGCTTTTCGATCGTGCTGCAAGGGAGGCATCTCGTGACTGCATCGCAAGCCGCGCAAGCGGAAGATGGCGATTGGCTTGTCGGCAATCCGACGGGATCGCAGCTCGCCTCGGCGCTGTGGATCGGCTCGGTCGGCCTGCTCATCCTCGGCCTGCAGCCGGTGCTGCTCGGCGCGCTCTACACGGAGGGCCACGTCACCGGCGATGAGTTGGCGCTGGTCGCGACCGCCGAGATGATCGCGATCGGCATTGGGTCGGCGATCGTGGCCATGCTGCTGCCTGCCAGGAACATGCGGTCGAAGAGCGCGGCGCTGCTCGTCCTGCTCGCGCTCGCCAATTTCTGGACCGCTTATGCCGGCAGCCCCAATGCGCTGATCGGCGCGCGCATGCTGGCCGGGCTGGCGGAGGGCGGGCTGGTCGCCGTCGCCACCGAATTGATCGCCCGCTCGCGCCGGGCCGAGCGCATCGGCGGCTATTTCGTCACGCTGCAGACTTTGGCGCAATGCGCGCTGGCGCTGATCCTCGCGCTCTATGCCGTGCCCGCCGCCGGCTCGGCCGGCGGCTTCATCGCGCTCGGCATCGTCTGCCTCTTATCGCTGGTCGTCGCCTGGATGGTGCCGGACAACTATGCCGATCTGCCCAAGGAAGAGCAGTTTGCCAACGTCGCGACGTTGCCCGCGATCACCGCGCTCCTGTCGATCTTCTGCTATTTCATGTTCTTCGGCGCCGTCTGGGCTTTCCTGGAACCCATCGGCGCGCAGTTCGGCATCGACGGCCGCACCGTCGGCCTGATGGTGTCGGCAAGCCTTGCGGCGCAGGTGATCGGCGCCATGACCGCGACGGTCTTCGAGGCGCGCATCGACTACCGTTTTGCCATCACGATCATCGGCATCGTCGCGGCCATCAGCTCGGTCCTGCTTGCCTCCGGCCCGGGTCTTTCGGTGTTCTGGGCGGCGGCTCTGGTGATGGGCTTCATCCTGCTCTTCGTCGTGCCCTATCAGATCCGCATGGCAATCACCGCCGATGAGACGCGGACGGCAGTGCTCCTGGTGCCGGCCGCGCAGCTCTTCGGTCTCGCCATCGGCCCCATCGCCGCCTCGCTTTTGATCGATGCCGGGAATTTCCGCCCGGTGCCCGAATTCGCCGCAGCGACTGCTTTGGCCAGCGTGCTTTTGCTCGGCGTCTTCGTGCTGGTAGCGGGCCGGCGCGGTAAGGCTTGAGCGGGAGGATTAGGATGGCAAACGCCTGGAGCAACTGGTCGGGTTTCGTCACGGCGTTCCCGAAGCAGATCGCGGCGCCGGCCGATGCCGGCGAACTGGCCGAACTGGTGCGCTCGGCGCCCGGTCCGCTGCGCGTCGCCGGCGCTGGCCATTCCTTCACGCCGCTGGTGCAGTCCGACGGCACCATCGTTTCGCTGGAAAAGATCGAAGGGCTGGTCTCGCACGATGCCGCGAACAACCGGGCGCGGGTGAGGGCGGGAACCAGGCTCGGCGCCCTGATGCACATCCTGCAGGACATCGGCCAAGGCCTGCCCAACATGGGCGATATCGACAAGCAGGCGATCGGCGGCGCGCTGGGCACGGCAACGCATGGCTCCGGCCCGACGCTCGGCGCCTATCACACGCAGCTGGAGGCGGTGCAGTTCGTCGACGGGCAGGGCAAGCTGCGCGAATACAGCCGGGCCAGCGACCAAGACATGATCCATGCCACAGGCGTAGCTCTCGGCGCTTTCGGCGTGCTCACCGAAGTGACGATGAACAACACGCCGACCTACCGGCTGCGCCGGTGCAAATGGGTGCTGCCGATCGGCGACATGCTGCGCGATTTCGAGACGATGATGGCGGCGCATCGCTCGGCCGAATTCTACTACATCCCGTTTTCCGGCTACGCCCAGTTCATCGCCAGCGATCTCAGCGACGCAGCACCAATGCCGCGGCCGACCGAGAACGACGAGGAGGGGCTGGCGACTTTGCGCAAGCTGCGCGCCGTGCTGCGCTGGCTGCCGTCGCTGCGGCGCGCGCTGATCAAGGGCGCGGTGAAGAAGGTCCCGTCGGAGGACTATGTGCAGGACTGGCTCAACGTCTACGCCAGCGACCGTCAAACCAAATTCAACGAGATGGAGTACCACCTGCCTTACGAGGAAGGTCCGAAGGCGTTGGCCGAGATCATCGCGCTGACCGAAAAACACTTTCCGGAAGTCTATTTCCCGATGGAGGTGCGTTCGGTGGCGCCCGACGAATTCTGGCTTTCGCCCTTCCACAAGAGGTTGACCTGCTCGATCGCCATCCACCACGATGCGGCGAACGATCCGTTGCCTTTCATGCGCGCCGCCGAGCCGATCTTCCGCAAATATGGCGGCAGGCCGCATTGGGGCAAGATGCACAGCCTCAAGGCGGCGGATTTCAAAAAACTCTATCCGCGCTGGGACGAGGCGCTTGCCGTGCGCCGCGACATCGATCCGGACAACCGTTTCGTGTCGCCCTATATGGCCGGCCTGTTCGGCATAGAACGATGAGCGCCTATTTCGCCGTTCTGTCCGAGGCGCTGAGGGCCGCCGAGATTTTCCGGCCTTGCCTAGTGCTCGACCGCGATCGGTTGGACGGCAACATCGCGCAAGTGAAAAAGAGGCTGGCGCCGGGTCTCGCGATGCGGCTGGTCGACAAGTCGCTGCCTTGCATGCCGCTCCTTTCGCACATCGCCGGGGCGCTTGGCACCAACCGCTTCATGACTTTCCATCCGCCAGTGACGCAGGCCGTGCTCGACGCTTTTCCCGAGGGCGATCTGCTCTACGGCAAGCCAATGCCGGTTGGCGCCGCCAGGGCCGCGCTGACCCAAGGCAGCGCCGGCTGGTGGTCGCGCGTCTGCTGGCTGATCGATACGCCGGAACGGCTGGCCGAGTATGGCGCCCTGGCCGCCGCGCTCGACACCGAACTGCGCTTCGCCTTCGAGGTCGATGTCGGCCTGCATCGCGGCGGTTTTTCGAGCCCCGCCGAGATCAGGGCGCTGACGATACCGGAGCGCCTGCACTGCGAAGGCATCATGGCCTATGAAGCGCATGCGCCGGAGATACCGGGCATCTTCGGCGGTGCGGCCAGGGCGCTGAAGCAGGCTTCGGCCAAGGCGGCGGAGTTCGCCGCCGCCCTTGATCCGGACCAGCGCCGCATCTTGAACATCGGCGGCTCGAAGACCGCGCTGCTGCATGGCGGCGGCGTCGCCAACGACGTTTCGATCGGCTCGGCCTTCGTGCTGCCGAGCGACTTCGATACGCCTGGCCTCGACGGCCTCCAGCCGGCCGCCTTCATCGCCACGCCGGTCCTCAAGGCACTCGATCCGATGCTGCCCGGTCCCCCGGCGGTTTCCAGGGCGCTGCAGGCGCTCGGCCTCTTCCCGAAGAAGGGCTGCTATCTCTATGGCGGCAAATGGATGGCCGAACCGGTGTTCCCCGAAGGCATGAAGCCGAACGGCCTGATCGGGCTGTCATCCAACCAGCAGTTCATGGGCCTTCCGGCAAGCTCGCAGGTGAGGCCCGGCGACCACGCCTTTCTGCGGCCGACGCAGAGCGAGGCCGTGCTGCAACACTTCGGCTCGATCGCGGTGTTTGCCGGTGGGAGGATCGTCGAGTTCTGGCCGGCGCTGCCGATGGGCTGAGGAGCTACCGAGTCCCAATCGGATAGCGCTTGGCTTCGTAGGCTTCGATCAGGGTGGCGAGCACGTCAAAGCGGTTGGCCTCAGGGCTTCCAGCAACTGGTTCATGATCGAAATAGCGAGCAATCTCAGCAATCGCCCAGTCGTACTCGGCGTCGCTATTAATGGGTCGAATGTTTTCCATCGCACGTCTCCACGACTATCTTGCCATGGCTGGCGCAACTGTCGAGAGGCGGGGCTCGCGAGATCGCGAGAGCCTATCCGATCAATTTATTGACTAAGTCAACTAAATGATTGATCCTGTCCGTGACAGGAGGAATCCCGATGACCATCCACGATCACCCCGGCAAGGAACGCATCGATACCGTGCGCGCCTTCAACCGCTTCTACACCCGCCAGATCGGCCTGCTCGACGAGAGCCTTCTGAAGAGCCCGTTCTCGCTGACCGAGGCGCGGGTGCTTTATGAGCTTGCCCATCGCGACGGGCTCGTCGCCAGCGATCTGGTGCGCGATCTTGGCCTCGACCCGGGCTATGTCAGCCGCCTCTTGAAGAAATTCGAGGAACGCGGCCTGGTCGAGCGCGCCGCCACGGAAGCCGATGCGCGCCGCGCCTCGATCGCGCTGACGCCTGCGGGCAGGGAGGCATTCGCGCCGCTCAACCAGGCTTCGCATGACCAGGTGCGCGCGCTGCTCGATCGTATGGCGCCCGCTGACCAGGACCGGCTGGTCAAGGCCATGCGCACCGTGCAGGACCTGCTTGGCGACAGGCCCGAATCCAAGGTGCCCTACATCCTGCGGCCGCTGCAGGTCGGCGACATCGGCTGGATCACGCGCCGTCAGGGCATGCTCTACACTGAGGAATACGGCTGGGACGGAACCTACGAGGCGCTGGTCGCCGAGATCCTCGCCGAGTTCGTCAAGAAATTCGATCCAAGGTGGGAACGCGCCTGGATTGCCGAGCGCGAAGGCGAGGTGGTCGGTTCGGTCTTCGTCGTACGCAAATCGCCCAAGGTGGCGAAGCTCAGGCTGCTCTATGTCGAGCCCTCGGCGCGCGGCCTCGGCATCGGCCGGCGACTGGTCGACGAATGCATCGCCTTCGCCCGCGCCAAGGGTTACAGGACCCTGACGCTGTGGACGAACGACATACTGGGCTCCGCCCGCCGCATCTACCAGGCGGCGGGCTTCAAGCTGGTCGACGAAGAGCGCCACCATTCCTTTGGCAAGGATCTGGTCGGGCAAACCTGGGATCTGGATTTGTAGTGAGGATCACCCCTTCACCGGCACCCAGATCTCCAGCCCGCCATTGCCGGTATGCGCGTCGAATTCGGGCCCGTAGCGCTCGAATTCCGGCGCGTCGGCGATCTCGTGGCCGGAGGCAGGCAGCCAGCTGTTCCAGATCGTGTTGACGGTGCGGCGGACGGTCGAGATGTGCTCGCGATGCGAGAACACCGCGTATTTCTGCGCCGGCACCCGCACGCGGTAAAAGTCCTTCGGCAGGTCGGAGAAATCCGTCACCTCGACGCCGGCGATGTAATCGAAATTGCCGGCATCGTCGCCATTGGTGCAAACGCCGTAAAAGACGCCGGGCACCTCGCCGGGAATGTTGCCGATATAGGGCGCGAAGCGCTGCCACTGCATCGGTATGCCGGCGCTGGTCTCGCAGCTGTAGCGTTCGCCGAGCCCGGCGATGAGGAACGCTCGGCTGGTCTCGAAGCGCGGCGGCTCGAGCGTGGTGAGAAGTGAACTGTCCATGAGAATAGGCTCCACGAGATCGAGGTTTCGGGTCGAGCCTTGCGCGCGCACCAGCTCCGGCGTGGTGCCGAACGCATCGCGAAAAGCTCGCGTGAACGCCTCATGCGAACCGTAGCCGGCGTCGAGCGCGACCGAGAGAATGTCGGGCGCGCCGCCGGCTAGCTGGCGCGCCGCTTCGCTCAGGCGCCGCGCCCGCATGTAGCCCATGACCGACCGCCCCGTGGCCGCCCCGAAGGCGCGCGTCACATGGAAGCGCGACACGCCGCTGCTTTGCGCTATTTCGTCGAGGCTGATGGCGTCCGGCAGATGGCTTTCGACAAACCACAGCGCTTTCTCGG
The DNA here is from genome assembly GCF_004010375.2 of Mesorhizobium sp. M2E.F.Ca.ET.209.01.1.1. NCBI lineage: Bacteria > Pseudomonadati > Pseudomonadota > Alphaproteobacteria > Hyphomicrobiales > Phyllobacteriaceae > Mesorhizobium > Mesorhizobium sp. M2E.F.Ca.ET.209.01.1.1. The sequence continues at coordinate 13,008 of NZ_SADP02000005.1, forward strand.
TCGGGTTCATGGTTCCTCGCATTTGGCGGGCCGATCCTATCGGCCGCGCCGGCATTGAGTTTGATCGAAATTGCGCACTGGGCAATAATGCGCTTCGAGCATGCAGCGTCGAAGTGGAATCGACGCTGCGGGTACGCGGGAAGGGGTGTCCCGATGACGACGGCGACCGATCAGATATTTCGGTTCGGCGGGTTCACGCTCGATCTTGCCATGGGCACGTTGCGCGGCGTCAGCGAGCCGCTCTTCCTGCGCCCGAAGGCTTTCGCGCTGCTTTCGCATCTTGCCCGCAACATGGGCCGCGTCGTGCCGAAATCGGAACTGATGGATGTCGTGTGGCCGGGCGTCTACGTCACCGAGGATTCGCTGACCCAGTCGGTGCGCGAAATCCGCAAGGTGCTGGGCGACGACATGGTGCGTACCGTCTCCAAGCGCGGCTACATGCTGGCTGCGGAAGCCGAAGCGGCGCCGGAGATCAGCACCCAGCCGATCGTCGCGGTGGTGCGCTTCCGCAATGAGAGCGGCGATCCGGCCGACGAGGCGATGGTCGACGGCTTCGCCGAGGACCTGATCAACGGTGTCGCGCGCTTCGGCACGGTCACGGTGCTGGCACGCAACTCCAGCTTCTCCTTCGCCTCGTTTGGCCGCGCCGAGTGGCCGCAGATCCGCGCCCGCATCGGTGCGGACTATCTGGTCGAAGGATCGCTGCGCCGGCAAGGCGAGCATGTCGTGGTCGCCGTCAGCCTCGTCGACATCGCCACCGGCAGCCAGCTCTGGGGCGACCGATTCCAATCGCATGGCGAAGGGCTGTTCGCGATCGAGCGCGAGATCGTCGAGCAGATCGTCAGCCGGCTGGTCACCCGTGTCGCCAATGCCGGGCTGGAGCAGGCGTCACGCAAGCCCGTCACCAGCCTTGCCGCCTACGAGCTGCTGTTGCGCGGCTTCGCGATGCTGCGTGATCCCGCCCAGACCGACCAGCGAAGCGCCGAAGCCCTGTTCGAGGCCGCGATCGCCAAGGATCCGAACTATGGCCTTGCCTATACCTATCTCGGGCTGGTGCGGGCCTTGGACGGCGAGTTCGGGCGCGCCAGCGATGCCGTTCTGGAAAATGCGCGCGACCTTGCCGACAAGGGCCTGGCGCTGTCGCCGGACCAGCCGACGGGACACCGCGTGCAGTCGCTGATCCGCCTCTATATGCGCGACCACGAAGCGGCCGAGCATCACATGCGCATCGCGCTGCAGCTCAACCCTTATGATGCCGACAGCATCGAGCAGATGGGCATGCTGCTCACCATGCGGGGGCGGCCGCTGGAGGCGCTGACCTGGCTCGCGCGCGGCATCCGCATCGATCCCTTGCACCCGCACTGGTACCAGTTCGACCGCGCGCTGGCGCTCTACATGATGGGGGAATATCGGCAGGCGGCCGACGCGCTGGAACTGGCGACGCGTCCGGCCCCGTGGATCCGCACGCGGCTCGCGGCCTGCTATGCCCAGATGGGCGAGATGGAAAAGGCGCGGCGGCAGATCGCGCTCATCGGCGTGGGCGATCCGTTCTCGCCGCTCGATTATGCCTTGCGCGGCGTGCCGTTCGAGAACCAGGCCGATGCCGAGCATCTCGCCGAAGGCGTCAGACTTGCCCTCGGCGCGATTCCGCCCGGGGCGGATCAATCGGCCACGACCACGATGTAGTGGCCCTGATAGAGCCGGTAGTAGGTGCCGCCGCAGCGCCACACGTCGAAGCCGTTGACCTTGGTGCGCACGCAGCCGGCGGGCAGCGTGGCGACCCAGGCCGTGGTGTGCCGCAGCACGCGCCACGTGGCGGTACGCCGGGCGACGCCTGCGGCGCTGCGCGGCGTCCAGGGCGCGCCGATGCGGGCCTCGGCGGTGCCGACCAGCGACAGCGCTGGCACGGCGCTGCCGAAGATCTCGAAGGTGGTGAGCGCGAGGGCGAGCAGGGCTGCTGCCGAGCGGTATTTGTTGAAGGATTTCATGGGCATGTTGGTTTCTCCAGAAGTTGGTTGAAGTCTTTGGGGAGGATGCTGCGGCAGGCCGGGCCGAACCCGCCTGTGCCGCCAGGTGAGCCACGAGCGCCGTGCCCGCGGTTGTGGTGTCGCCCCCGACTAGCCTGTCGGCGACGACGAGATCTGCTCAGGCGGCCAGCGGCTGCGGTTCAGCGGCCGCGACCGGCTCGGCTATTGCGGTGGCTGGTTCCGGCGCCTTGATGCGGAACCAGGCGACGTAGAGCGTCGGCAGGAAGACCAGCGTCAGCACGGTCGCCACCATCAGCCCGCCCATCACGGCATAGGCCATCGGTCCCCAGAACACGGTCGGCGCGATCGGGATCATGCCGAGGATGGCGGCCGCCGCCGTGAGCAGGATCGGCCGCAGCCGGTGCGTGGTGGCGCTGATCACCGCCGCCCAGGGTTCTTCGCCGGCGGCGATATGCTGGTCGATCTGCGCGATCAGGATGACCGAGTTGCGGATCACCATGCCGATCAGCGACATCACGCCGAGGATCGCCACGAAGCCCATCGGAGCGCCGGACAAGAGCAGCGCGCCGGCGACGCCGATGATGGCCAGCGGAGCGGTGAGCAGCACCAGCACCAGGCGCTGGAAGCTCATCAGCTGGATCATCAGCACCGTCGCCATGATGAACAGCATCAACGGGAACACCACGAAGATGCTGGCCTTGGCCTTGGCGCTGTCCTCGATCACGCCGCCCTGTTCGACGCTGTAGCGCGCCGGCAGCTCGGCCTTGAAGGTGGCGATGGCGCTCCCCAGCCGCTTCGACACGGCGGTGGCGTTCTCGCCGGGGGCCACGTCGGCCTGCACCGTCACGGTCGGCAGGCGGCCACGGCGCCAGATCAGCGGCGGCTCGGTCTGGTAGCTGAGCTTCGCCACCTGTTCGAGCGGCACACGGCGTCCGCCTGAAGCGCTGATCGTCAGGCCGCGCAGCGTGTCGATGCTGGCGCGTTCGGAGTCCACGGCACGGGCGACGACGTCGATCAGGTAGGTGTCGTCGCGCATCTGGGTGATCTTCGAGCCGGACAGGATCGCGTTGATCGTCTCGGACAGCTGCTGCGAGGAGATGCCCAGCGCGCGCGCCCGGTCCTGGTCGACCTCGACCTTGATGACCTTGGCAGGCTCGTTCCAGTCATAGTTGATGTTGCGCACCGCGGCGTCGCTGCCCAGCACCTGCGCGAATTGCTGTGCGAGGCCGCGCGTCTTGTCCGGGTCCGGACCCGAGACGCGGAACTTCAGCGGCCAGCCGACCGGCGGGCCGAGCTCCAGCGGCGTGACGCGGGCCATGACGTCGTCGAAGCCGGTCGACAGCTCCTTCTCCAGCCGGTCGATGACCGCCTGGCGCACGGCGTGGCCCTTGGTCACCACCACCGCCTGGGCGAAGAAGTCGTTGGCGAGCTGCGCGTCGAGCGGCAGGTAGAAGCGCACCGCGCCCTGGCCGACATAGAAGCTCCAGTGGTCGATGTCGGGATCGGCGGCGAGCAGCTTCTCGACGCGCTCGACAACCGCATCCGTCGCCTTGATCGAGGCGGTGCGCGGCAGCGTGAGGTCGAGCATCACTTCGGGCCGGTCGGACTTCGGGAAGAACTCCTGGCCGACGAAGCCCATGGCCACGACCGAGAGCGCGAACAGCCCGGCCGTCGCCGACAGCACCAGCCACTTCGCCCGCATGGCGGCTTCAAGCAGCGTCTGGAAGCCACGGGCGATGCGCGACGGCTGATGGCTGCCGCCATGGCCCTTGATGCGGTCGGGCAGCAGGAGGACGCCGGTGAGCGGCGTGAACAACACTGCGACCACCCAGGAGACGACAAGCGCGATGGCCACGACCGCGAACAGCGAGAAGCAGTATTCGCCGGCGCCGCTCTTGGCGAAGCCCACCGGCACGAAACCGGCGATCGTCACCACTGTGCCGGTCAGCATCGGGAAGGCGGTCGAGGTGTAGGCATAGGTGGCGGCCGAGATCTTGTCGTAGCCTTCCTCCATGCGGGCGATCATCATCTCGACCGCGATCATGGCGTCGTCGACCAAAAGGCCGAGCGCGATGATCAGCGCGCCGAGCGAGATGCGCTGCAGCGATATGCCGAAATACTCCATGGTGACGAAGGTGATCGCCAGCACCAGCGGGATGGCGACGGCCACGACGACGCCCGGACGCCAGCCGAGCGCCAGCAGCGAGACGGCGAGCACGATGGCGATCGCCTCGCCGAGGCTCTTGGTGAATTCGCCGACGGACTCGTCCACTACATGCGACTGGTCGGCGACCATGCCGAGCTCGGCGCCGAGCGGCAGCTCGGCCTCCATCTCGTGCATCTTCTCCTTGATGTTCTCGCCAAGCGCCAGCGCGTCGCCGCCTGAAGTCATCGAGATGGCGATGCCGACGGCGGGCTTGCCGTTGAAGCGGAACATCGGCTGCGGCGGGTCGGAATAGGCGCGCTTGACCTCGGCGACGTCGCCCAGGCGGAAGCAATGGCCGTTGGCGTAGAAGTTGATCGCCTTCAGGCTCTCTTCAGAGGTGAAGGAGCCGGAAACGCGGATGGCGATGCGCTCGGGGCCGGCATCGACCGTGCCGCTCGGCGTCAACGCGTTCTGCGCTTGCAGCGCCTGCGTCAGCGTGCCGACGTCGAGGCCGAGCGCCGCCACCTTCTGCGTCGAGAATTCGAGATAGATCTTCTCGTCCTGCTGGCCGATCAGGTCGACCTTGGCGACGTCCTTCACGGTGAGCAGCCCGGCGCGCAGGCTGGTCGCCATATCCTTCAGCTCGCGATGGCTGAGGCTGTCGGAAGTGAGCGAGTAGATCAGCGAATAGGTGTCGCCGAACTCGTCGTTGAAGAACGGACCCTGCACGCCGGACGGCAGCGTCGGCTCGATGTCGTTGAGCTTCTTGCGCACCTGGTACCAGAGCGGCTGCACCTGGTCGCCGGCAACCGTGTCCTTGAGGTTGACGAAGACGACGGATTCGCCGGGCTTGGTGTAGCTCTTGACGTAATCGAGGTCGGGCAGCTCCTCGAGCTTCTTCTCGATGCGGTCGGTGATCTGCTCGACTGTGTCGCTGGTGCTGGCGCCCGGCCACATCGTCTTCACCACCATGGTCTTGATGGTGAAGGGCGGGTCCTCCTCGCGGCCGAGGCCGCGATAGGCATAGAGGCCGGCGAGAGCGGCCGCGATCATCAGGTAGACGATGAAGCTGCGGTGGCGCAGCGCCCATTCGGAAAGATTGAAGCTGCTCATGACAAAATCCCTCTCGGCGCGCGCGAAGGCGCGTTCCGCCGGCTCCTGCCGGCCGACCAAAACAAGTAATGGATGGGTTCCGGTCAGCGCCCGCCATGGGCGTGCACTGTCGCTGGTCAGGCCAGGCTGTGCATGGTGCCCGGCACGCGGTAGGGCGCGCGCTCCGCCGTTCTCGGCTTGATGGCGAGACCGGCGAGATAGCGCTGGAAGACGGCCGCTTCCTGGACCGGCGAGGCGAGCGCGACATAGCCGTCGGGCCTCACCAGATAGGCGGCGTCACGCTGCAGGCCGGCTTTCTCAGTCGCGTCCGACCAGGCGAAGGCGTGAACCGGGATGCCGGTCGATGCCAGCATCGCCCGGAAATCGCAGGTGATCTCGCCATAGACGTGGACCTGCCAGTCGAGCGAGCGCAGCGGCTCGAAATTGTCGCCGTTGGGGCCGAGGACATAGGGCAGGCGGTCGCCGCCGCTGACCTTGCCCGCCGTACCCGCGCTGATCGGCCCGGCGCGGTATTGGATCGCCGCCTGCGAGATCACGCCGAAGAAGAAGCGCGAGCCGAAAGAGGTGTGGAGCAGCGCGTTTAAAATCTTCGGCATCAGATAACGACGGAACAGCCCTATGAACCGCGAGCGGCTGGTGATGAAGCGGAAAGCGGTGTCGGTGCTCTCGATCAGCTTGCGGGCGAAGGCGATGCGTTCCGGCTCGTAGCTGTCGAGCAGGCGCGGATCGGCCCGGCCCTGGACCACGGCGGCGAGCTTCCAGGCGAGGTTCACAGCATCGCCCATGCCGGTGTTCATGCCCTGGCCGCCGGCCGGGCTGTGGATGTGGCCGGCATCGCCGCAGAGGAACACGCGCCCGACGCGGAAGCGCTCGGCCACGCGGTGGTGGACGCGGTAGGTCGAGAACCAGTTCACCTCGTCGACCGTGACTCCGGTGTCGCGCTCGACATCGGCGCGGATCGCCTCGAAACTGATCGTCTCGTCGGTCTCATGCGCCTTCGGCACGATGCCGATCAACCGGACTGAACCGGACTGCCGCACCGGCATCACGATGGCGAAGCCATAGGCGCTGACCGTCGTGTCCATGCCGTTGCGGGTGATTTCGCCGCGCCCTTTTACGTCGGCGACGTAGAAGGACTGCTCGTATGCGCCGCCGGGAAAGCCGACCTTTAGCCCATGGCGCACGGCGCTGTGGGCACCGTCGCAACCGACAAGATAGGCGGCGCCGACGGTTTCGGTCCGGCCTTCCTTGCTCAAGGTCGCGACGACCGCGTCACCTCTGTCCTGGAAGGCGACGAGCTCGGTGCTCCGCTCGACCGTGACGCCGGCGCGCTCCAGATGCGCGATGAGCACGCGCTCGTGGATGTCCTGCGGCAGCGCGAAGGCGAAGGAGTAGGGGCTGACGCCGCGGCCGAAATCCGACAGCGGCAGCCTTGCGGCGACACCGGCGGGCGTGTGCACGGTGAGCCGTTCGATCTTCACGCCCTCGGCAAGCACGTCGTCGACGACGCCGATCTGGCGGTGGAACTCCAGCGTGCGCGCCTGGACGGCCAGCGCACGAGAGGTCTCGCCGGGAGCGGCGGCCTTGTCGAAGATGCGCACCGGCACGCCGAGCCTGGTCAGCCATAGCGCGAGCGTCAGCCCGGTCGGGCCGGCGCCGGCGATCAGGACTCTTGTCTTGGACATGGTCATTTTCCTTCTCCCTCAACGATACGGACTTTTTCGTGTTCCCGCAGCCGGTTTACGCCGGCGGTGACGACCCGGTCGCCCTTGGCGAGCCCGTCGCTGACGACGACGCGGTCGGTTTCATAGCGGGCTATGGCGACAGGCTTCAGCTCCACCGCCGAACTGGCGCCGACCACCCAGACGGCCGGCTGGCCGTTTTTGTCGAACAGCGCGCTGCCGGGCAGGGTCACGACTGGCGCGCCCGCGATCTCGACGCGGCCGGCGACACTTGCGCCGAAGCGCATCTCGTCCGGCGCGTTCTCGAGCGAGACCTTCACCTGGAAGGTGCGGGTGGCGGCGTCGGCCATCGGCGCGATCTCGCGGACTGTGCCGATGGCCGAGATCGCCGGATTGCTGAGCAGCGAGACGGTGACGGCGGGGATCCGTTTGCCGCGCTGGTCGCTAGCAAAGGCGGCCTCGGCGATGGAGAACACCGCGTCACGGCTCTTAGGATCGGCGACGCGCACCACCATCTGTCCGACATTGACGGACTGGCCGGCTTCGGCACCGGTGGCGGTGACGATGCCGTCGAACTCCGCGTGCAACTCGGTGTAGCCGAGCTGGTCCTTGGCCATCGCGAAGGCGATGTTCGCGGATTTTAGCTTGGCCTCGGCCGAGCGCAGATTCTTCAGTGTCGCGTCATGGTTGGCGTGTGTCGTAAAACCCTTGGCGAGCAGGGCGCTGATGCGTGCTTCGGCGGCGCGGGCTTCGACAACAACGGCCTCGGCCGCCGCGACATCGGCCTCGGCGCTGGCCAGTCGATTGCGGTAATCCTGGTCGTCGACGCGGGCGAGAACCTCGCCCTTCTTCACTGTCGCGCCTACCTCGGCGATGCGCCGGATGAGCTTGCCGGAAACGCGAAATCCGAGATCGCTCTCCAGCCTTGGCTTGATCTCGCCGATAGCGACGCGGTTATCCATGGCGGGTGCCGGCGAGACCGAAACTGCCTTGACCAGCTTGGTTTCGGGCGTGCCCGGTGCGGCGTTCGATGCCTCGCTTCTGGCGCCATGCCAGACCAGGGCGGCGCCACAGGCGAGGGCGGCGATCGAGCCGGCGATCAGGCGGTGCCTCAGCGGCTTGTTACGAAAGAGTGCGGCAATCATGTTGTCTCCATGCCCAAATTTGCGGCCGCGCTTGGGAGGACGCGGCAGGCTGAAATCGTGCTGGCTGCGAGGCAAATCGGTGTTTCGGCTGTCTTGCGCCGGCCTGAACGTTTTGCGATTTCGGCGGCGCAAAATCCCGAACGGTTTCTGAAAATTTTCCGATGTTTGGGTGAGACGGCCTTTTTGCGTCGCTGCCGTCACATGCTGAAACGGGCGCTCAGACCGTCCAGAAATAGCGCACGATGTGGAAGAAAATCGGCGCGGCGAAGACCAGGCTGTCGGTGCGGTCAAGCATGCCGCCATGGCCTTCGATCAGATGGCCCCAGTCCTTGACGCCCTGGTCGCGCTTGATCGCCGAGGCGACGAGCCCGCCGAGAAACCCCATCGTGCAGGCGATGAAGGCGACGGCCGAGGCCTGCAGCGGCGAGAACGGCGTGATGAAGGAGAGCAGCGCGCCGAGCAGGCTCGACGCGACGAGTCCGCCGATCAGGCCTTCCCAGGTCTTCGACGGCGACACATTCGGCGAGAAGCGATGCTTTCCGAACAGCTTGCCGAAGATGTACTGCAGCACGTCGCTGCCCTGCACGACGATGATCAGGAAGGCGATGAGCAGAAGGTTGCGGTCTTCGAAACCAGGCACGTTGAGCGTCAGCAAAGCTGGCACGTGGCTGACGCAATAGACCGAGATCATGATCGCCCATTGCTGCGCCGAGACACGCTCCAGAAAACGTTCGGTATCGCCGTGCAGCGCCGTGATCGCCGGCATCAGCAGGAAGCAGTAGACCGGGATGAAGATCACGAAGAGGCCGTACCAGGCTGTCCACACCAGCCAGTACTGGAAGGGGATGACGATGCCGAACATGCCGAGCAGCACCCAATGGTCGCTGCGGCGGCTGTGCGTCAGCGTCACGAATTCGCGCAGCGCCGCGAACGAGATCAGCGCGAACAGGATGGTCATGCCGTAGCGGCCGAAGAAGAAGGCGACCGTCATCAGCGCCACCATCACCCACCAGGCATTGATGCGCTGCGTGAGGTTGACCAGCGTCGAACTGAGCGGCTTCGGCGCGCGCGCCGACAGGATGGCGGCGGTGACGCTGGCGGTGCTCAGCACAACGAAGAGGCCGATGATGAGAATGCTGATTTCGTGGCGCATCAATCGTCTCGGTCGGGGCGCGGATTGAGCGCCAGAAGCTCAGCGCGGGCGCGCTGCAGGAAGGCGCGCCGCTCTTCGCCCGGCGCCACCGCGACCGGGGCGCCGAAGACGACGCGGCAAAGCAGCGGTACCGGCAGGAACTGGCCCTTGGGCAGCACGCGCGACATGTTCTCGATCCAGCAGGGGATCAGCTCGACGTCGGGCCGCGCCATCGACAGATTGTAGAGGCCGGAACGAAAAGGCAGCAGCTCGTCGCTGGTGTTGCGGGTGCCTTCCGGGAAGATGATCAGCGAATGACCCTGGTCGAGCACGGAGAGCATGATCGAGATCGGGTGCTCCGCTTCGCTCGTCCATTGCCGGCTGATCAGCACGGAAGACAGCATGTCCTGCGCGATAAAGCGGCGAAGCCGCGACTTGCCCCAATATTCGGCCGCGGCGATCGCATGCGTCTTGGCGCGCTCCGTCTCGCTGAGGCAGGCCGACAGCAAGATGAAATCGCCATGGCTGGTGTGGTTGGCGAAATAGATGCGCTGCCGGTCCGATGGCTCGCTGCCGCTCCAGATCGGCCGCACGCCGGTAACCGCCCAGGCCATCGCCGAAAGGCCGACCGAGGTCACTGTCTGCAACAGCGTGTAAGTGCGCAGCGAAAGCTTGCTCATCTGGGCATCCAGAATCCGGCGGTGAGGAACGCGACGACGAACACCGCGAAGGCGACGCGCTGCCGGGTAAGCAGGCGGCGGGTGCCAGCGATGCGGTCGTCAAGCGGACGCGGCGTTGGCGGAGCGGGCTTCAGCCGCATGCGGCTCAGCATGTCGTCGACCGCGGCGCCTCCGGAAATCTCGTCGCCATGCGTCGCCATCAGCCGGAACAGCAGCGCATCGAAGACGAGAAGCGCCGAGAGCCCGAGCACAACGACCGCGCTCGCCGCCGCGACCAGCAGCGCCAGCACCGCAAGCGGCGCATGGAGCGCGCCGCGCGCCGAGGCGACCAGTGGCGCGATGCTGTCGCCGGCGATCACGATGGCGGCCGGCCACGCCGCCTGCGTGATCAGCGTGGCGGCAAAGGCGGCGGTCTTGCGCTGATAGGCGTCGTCGCTCATACCGGCTCGTCCAATCCGAGCTGAAGATGCACTGGACGGCCGGAGGCGGCGAGCTGCTTGCGCGCCTGCGCCGGCGTGTGCGAACGGCCGCTGGCGACCAGCCAGCGGGCGACGACCGTGGCGCTGCGCTGGAAGCCGAGCGCGCAGCAGACCAGCACCGTGCCCTGACGACGCGCCGGCTCGATCGCCGCCACCGCCTCGTCGAGCGTGTCGGCGGGCGGCGGCAGCAGATCGAGCATGGGAAAGCTGATCCAGCGGCCCGGCGCGTCGCGCGGCCGCTCCAACTCGGCGGCAAGATCAATCACCGTGCCGAAGGCGTGTGCTTCGGCAGCGTCGGGAAAGCGCCCGAGAAAGACGCCGTCGGTGACGGCAACCACCGGCGGCAGCTTGCGCGTCCAGGCGCAGATATTGACCCTGGCGCCCAGCTGGTATGGCCAGAGCAGGACGCGGCTTGCCAGCGACACGCGGCCGTCCGCTGTCTTCTGGAACACTTTTGGCCCGGCCCCGGCATAGCCGAAAGCGACGATGGCCAGTGCCAGCGAAGGCCACAAAAGCACAAGAGCGGCAGCCGAGAAGAAGGCGCAGACGGATGCGCCAGCGAGCGCCAGGGCGGCGCCCAGCGCGTAGTAGAGCGAAAGGCGCCGCGCCTTGCCGTCGGCGGTCAGGCGGAAGCCGGAGAAGGGCAGCTCGCCCCGGGCCGGAAACAGCCACAGCGCGAAGAAGCCGAGCAGGGCGCCGGTCGGAATGTCGATGAAATGGTGTTGCCAGGTCGTCAGGACCGAGGCGCCGATCAGGAAGCACCAAAAGTGCCAGAGCCTGAGCAGGGGGCCGGAAAGGCGCTGGCTCCAGTGATCCCAGATGATCACCAGCAGCGCAATATGCAGGGAAGGGGCCTGGTTGAACGGCTTGTCGAAACCACCGAGCACGGCGAACAGGAAGCCGGGCAGCCCGGTGGTCGCCGGCCGCACGAAGGTGGCGGTCAGCGGAAACAGGATGAAGCAGGAGACGGCGACGACCTGCGCGGTGAGGTAGCGGCCGGCCAGCCGGTCGACGCCCCGCCGGCTGTCGTTGAGCAGCAGCGACAGGCCGTAGAACAGGTTGATCGACCAGTAGGGCACGATCGTCCAGGCGAGGAACGGGACATGGTGTTCCCAGGAGAAGACGATGCTGCCGACTTGATTGCGTGTCGAGGCCAGCCAGTTGGCGAAGCCGTAGGTCGAATAGAAGAACGGCGCCAGGAAGGCGAGCCAGAGGGCTGCCCGGATGACGACACGTCCATAGGGTTCGGCGGCTGGGCTGGCGGAACGTGACGGGGGCTCGGCACTGGTCGGCATGCGTGGGCGGTTCCTAAACCCGCCTTGCCAGCGAGACGGTGAAGATGCCCCATTGGTCGATGCACTGGTCGAGCTTCTCGAAGCCGGCCGCCTCGACCAGCTGGTCCATCTCGGCTTGCGTGCGCCGCCGCATCACCCAGGCCTGGCCGCCGCGATGCGAGGTCAGGCTGCGCGCGATCATCTCGAGCTGCGGGTGCCAGGGCTGGTTGGTGTAGATCAGCAGGCTGCCCGGCTGCATGGCGCGGGCGAGACCGCCGAGCGAGCACGTGATAAGCGCATTGTCGGCGAACAGCTCGTAGAGGCCGGAGACGATGGCGAGGTCCGGCCTAGGGTTCAGCGCGGCGAGCCCGTCGCCGTCGAAGGCGTCGGCGCGCCGGAACGAGACGCTGGCCGGCAATTGCCGCTCAGTGATCAGCTTGCGGCCGAGCTCGACATTGAGGTCGGAATAGTCCTGCAGCCGCACGCTCGCCGGCTGCTCCGCGCTCTTGCCGATCGCGTCGAGCACATAACGGCCGTGGCCGGCGGCGATGTCGAGGATGTGGCCCGACCGTCCCGCTGCTTTCAGCGTAGCCAAAGCCTGGCCGATCAGTTCCTCGAGGTTGAGCTTGCGCTGGCGGATGCCACGCCAGCCGATGGCGTCGAGAAAAGTCCTGTCAACCATGCGGCCGATCGGTCCGAGCCCTCGAGCCTCGTTCTCGTAGACATAGTCCAGCGTCGAGCCGGAATCGAAGCCGGTGCCGACGCCGATCTTCATGCCGCGCGAGAACCAGCTGCCGATGCGGATGGAGGCGCGGCTCATGGCCCAGTAGAGGCCCTTGGGCGAAAGGAGATCGAGCGGCGAGGCGAGGCGGTCGGCCTCGTCGCGCGTATAGCCGGCAATGTCCGCCTGCTTCAGGTCGACGGCTTCGGCGGGCGAAGCAAACTGCCCTTCGATAAACGGCCGGATCAAGTCGAGCGCCTTGGCGCGGTCGCGTTCGCCCAGCGTGTCGTGGAAGAAGCCCGGCAGCACATGCCGCTCCTTGATGCGGCTGCCGAGATTGACGAAGAATTCGTGCTGCGGACCGTGCCGCACCACCCAATCGCTGCCGGACAGAAGAAGCTGCGTCGGCACGGTGATGGCGCGGGCGTCGGCAACGATGCGCGCCGCGTGCTGGTAGAGCTCGACCAGGATGTTGGAAGCGATCGGCCTGGTGATCAGCGGATCGTTCTCGAACGAGGCGATGCGCACCGGGTCATGGGTGAGCAGGCTGGCCTTGACGTAGGAATTGACGAAGAAGCGCCCCTTGAGCTTCTGCCAAAGCGCAATGCCTTCCTTGGCGAAGGGCACATAGAGCTTGACCGAGAAGGCCGGCGAGGCGAGCACCATGGCGCGCAGCTTCGGCGCATAGTCATGCACCCAGGCAGCGGCGAGCACGGCGCCGAAGGATTGCGCTATCAGCGCGATATCCTGTGCGGCAAAACCGTCTTTGGCGGCGATCTCGCGCATGAAACAGTCGATATCGCGCACAAGTGCGGCAAAGGACGGAGCATAGCCGCGCTCGCCGGCGGAGCGGCCGTTGCCGCGCGCGTCCCAGGCGTAGAAGGCATAGTCCGGCATGCTCAGTTCGTCGACCAGATGCGCCATTCGGCCGCCATGCTCGTGGCCGCGATGGAAGAGCACGACTGCGCCCTTGGCCTCGGTCGAGGCTTTTGTCTTGGGCGCTATAGGCGGCCAGAAACGGTAGAAAATCTCGGTGCCGTCATGGCTGCGGAAGCTGCGTTCCTGCGCTTGCCGCGCAACGCCCCCAGCCGGGGCGGCGATCTGTTCGTGAAGCATGCTGTTCCCCTCGGACGGCATCGCGGGCCTGGATGCTTAGCCGGTGTTGCCACTAAGACCGGCGCGTATCCGGTTTATGGCGGTCAGCAGCGAAAGCGTAGCCATGGCCGGAAACACAAACGGCGCAATCGCCGCCGGCCACAGACCGACGCCGCACAAAGCCGCCACCACGCCGAGCCCCAGCGCTCTGTCGCTCTTGCCGAACGGCCCGGCATAGTTGCGCCCGATCCCTGCGGGAATGCCGAGCACGCCGGCGAACTCGGTGAGCATCGCGGCAATGGCAAAGGCGAAGACACCCCAGACGCCAAACTGCGGGAAAGCGGCGAAGGGCAGGATGAGCGCCAGGTCGGAGACGACGTCGCAGATTTCGTTGAGATACATGCCAAGCGTGGAAGCCTGGCCATGTTCCCGCGCCAGCATGCCATCCATGGCGTTGAGCGCCATGCGAACGAACAGCACCAGGGGAATGAGCAAGAGGAGCAGGCGCGAACCGGGCGCCGCCACGATCGCCAGACCGACCGCGATCGAGAGGCCGGCTGCCAGCAGGGTTATGCCGTTGGCTGTCACCCCCATGGCCGCCAGCCGGCAGACAAGCGGCCGCAGCCTGTCCTGGAAGGCCGGCTTCAGCGCATAGAGCGTCGGCATTGCGTGATCCCCCGATCCACGGCGCAAGCTTTACCATGAGCGAGCATGGAGGCGCTAGCGTGCGACAGAAAACACAGTGAATTTTCAGACGGTTGATGCCGTGCTGTGAATGCATCGCCTCAAGCGTTGCGGCGGGATCGCCGTGATCGCGGCTGCCGCGAGCTCACCGCATCTGCTTGCGCAGCCAGTACTGCAGCTTGACGAGGTGCCGCTCCGGCGTGCGCTCGAAGCGGCGGACGTCGATCAGCGTCACGCCGCCACCGTCCGACAGCGTGTGCAGGCCGGTGTCGAAGCCGTCGAGCCAGCCCTCGGGCGACAGCCGCTTGACGATGTCGGCCGAAAATTCCTCCGGCGTCAGGCGCTCGATCCGCAACAGGTTGATGGCTGTGCCGTAGCCGGTTGTACAATCCTGGGTCGGCAAATACAGCTGGCCATCATGTTCAAAGGGCGAGCCGCCGAGCCGCGACGATGCGCGTCCCGTGCGCACCGGATTTTGCGGATGCTTGGTCCAGGGGCCGGTCAGGCTCTCGGCGAAAGAGACGTGCAGCTCGCGCATGTCCCGTTCGTTGGGACCATTGAGCGCATAGAGCATCCACCAGCGCTCCTGGTGGCGAAAAACAGCCGCGTCGACCGCCGGCTCGTCCAGCAGCACGGCGACCGGCTGCCACGCCTTTGGAAAATCGGTCGCCTTGTAAAGCGTGAGCCGCCCGCTCTTGAAGGCCTCCGGCAGCATGAAGATATCCTCCCCCTGCCGGATCAGGAACGGATAGGAGAGGTGGAATGGCTCCTTCAACGCCACGCCACGCTCCTTGAGGGTCCAGTCCCGATCGTAGCTGTAGTAGTCGATCTCGCCGCGTCTCACCCGGTGGTCGTAGGCCTCGACCAACACCGTGAAACGGTCGCCATGGAAGAGGCCGAACGGGTCGGCGATGAAGCGGTACGACCCTTGAGGCGGCAGCCAGACGATCCCGCTCTTGTCGAGGCCTTGCGGGGCAAGTGCGTTGCCGATCCGATCCGGGACGATGCCCACCTGCCAGATGTCGAACATTGTTTCGCTCCCTGCTGCGCCGGCGCACCTATGCAGCAAACCGTGCAGCCCCGCAAACCGCGTTTGCGGTACTGTGGGCGGGAAGCCCTGTTCCGCAAGGCGCGGACTTCACATCTTTTTTAAATTGCCCTCGGCAGTGAATTCGCGATACGGCAGGCTGACGGCCTTGTTTGCTTATCCATTTGTTGGGCTGGAGCAGGCGCCTACTTCGTCCGGTCGCCTCCAGAGAAAAGTATCGATCAGCAGGCAAGCGATTCCCGCCATTTAACTGTCATGACTTTAAACAGCAAAAAAATCGACAGCGTTATTTTTACCGAAAGCTCACCCGATATCGGCGGACAAGAACGGCAATTGCTGATCCAGATGCGATCACTTCGAGCGTCTGGGATTGACGTGGTGCTTGCCTGCCGCCCGAATTCTCGGGTCGGGGCTTTAGCGGCGACAATGAACATTCGGACTGTGACACTTCCGTTTAGAAACGGTGCGGATCCGCGCACGATAATTGGTTTATATCGGCTGATCGCTGCAATGCGGCCCGCCGCGTGCTTCTGCCACAGCGGTCATGATACAGACAATCTCGCAATTGCTGCGCGACTTTTCGGTCGAAATCGTCCGCGCCTGATCAGGTCCAAAGCATACCTGGCTGGAAAAATATCAGAATATAGCTATAACTATTTCCTAGATGTTACATTCACTCCAAGCAAGTATTTGCGATCAAAAATTCTGTCCAATAGCCGGGTCGACCCCAAGCGGATCGAAGTGATTTATCCGGGTGTGGATTTCGAAAAACTTGATGCGGAATGTTACCTTGATCTTCCCTCCGATCTTTCTCATTGGATCGAGAGGAAGCGCGGCACGCTGATCGTGCAGGTGGGTATGCTCCGCAAAGAGAAAGGCCACCTTATGATGCTTGACGCAATAGCGAAATTGCGTTCGCGATGGCCCGCGCTTCATTTTGCAATTGTTGGATCGGGACCCGAGCAAGAGTCGATCAAGCAACGGGCAATCGAGCTTGGCCTTTATGATCAAATCTGGATGGGTGAACTGCCATCCGTTGCGGCGATCCTGAAGAAGGCGGATCTCGTCGTCATGCCTTCGTTCGTCGAAGCGTTGGGTCTGGCCCAAGTTGAGGCGGCGGGACTCGGCATCCCGATCGTGGCAAGCAATATCGGCGGTATTCCGGAGACGATCTCCCATCTGGAAACCGGTCTGCTGGCCGAGCCAAATGCGAATGATTTTGCGCAATGGCTGGACCACGCGCTGTCTCACCCGGACGACATGCGCACGATGGCTCATCGCGCTCAAGCGGATGTTCGGTCCCGGTTTAGCATCGAAAACAATGCCAGCGCGCTCAAATCCTTGATCACACGGCAGGCTCGTTGACGGCTTGCAGTGCTGACGCGCAGTCGTCCATTCGCAAAGCTCCTCTTGAATAATAAGCACGCTTATTATATCTATCGCTCATGGTTTCAGATGGCATCGACAGATTGGGATTTTTGATCCACGACGTGCAGCGCCTGATGCGCAAGCGCTTCGAGGCGCGTGCCAGCGGGTTGGGGCTTTCCTCGGCGCAATGGCGGCTGATGGTGCGTGTCGCCAAGGAAGAAGGCATCACCCAGGCGCGGCTGGCCGAACTGCTCGAAATCGAGCCGATCAGCGTCTCGCGGCTGGTCGACCGCATGGAAGAGGGCGGCTGGATCGAGCGCCGCCAGGACGCCACCGACCGGCGCGTGCGCATGATCTTCCCGACCGAGAAGGCGAGCGCCGCCTATGCCGATGTCAAAAGCCTTGCCGGCGAGGTCTATGAGGAGTCCTTGACCGGTGTTTCGCCGGAAGACCGGCGCATCCTGATCCGGGTTCTGGATACGATCGTGCAGAACCTGACGGATGGCGAGGCATCGTCCCTGGAAAAGATCAAGAGCAGCGAAGGGGCGGCAGCATGAGCGCGGCAGCCAAGAGAGAAGACGACAACGTAGCCAAGCTTGCGTCGGCGCAGCCGGTCGCTGAAGCCCCGGCGCAGCCGGCGGCCGCTCCGGTCACGGCGGCGCCTGAGCCTCAGCCTGCTCCGGCGGCGCCAAAGAAAAAGCGCCGCCTCGGCCGCTTCCTGTTGATGGTCACCCTGCCGCTGGCGCTGCTTGCCGGCGGCGCATATGTCTGGGTCACGGGCGGCCGTTATCAGGAGACCGAGAACGCCAATTTGCAGCAGGCCAGGATTTCGGTCGCCTCCGACACGGCCGGCCGCATCGTCCAGGTCGGCATCGCCGACAACCAGCAGGTCAAGCAGGGCGAGCTTCTCTTCGTCATCGATCCCGAGCCTTACCGGATCGCGCTCGCCCAGGCCGATGCGGCGGTCGCCGCCGCGCGCCTCAACGTCGAGCAGCTGCGCGCCGCCTACAGCCAGGCGATGGCGCAGGAAAAATCCGCCTCAAGCGAGGTCGACTATGCGCAGTCGCAATATGACCGCGCGGCCGATCTGGCGCAGAAGGGCATAAACGCCAAGGCATCGCTCGACCAGGCCCGCAACGATCTCGACAAGGCCAGACAGCAGCTTGCGATGGCTGAGCAGGGCATCGTTAGCGCCAAGGCGGCGCTCGGTGGCAACCCCGATATCGAGACCGACAAGCATCCGACCGTGATGGCTGCTTTGGCCGCGCGCGACAAGGCGGCCTACGATCTGGCGCAGACGACGGTGAAGGCGCCGGCCGACGGCATCATCTACCAGGCCGCCTCCTTCAAGGTCGGCCAGTATGTGTCCATCGGCACGCCGCTGTTTGCGCTGGTCGAGACCGGCGACACCTGGATCGACGCCAATTTCAAGGAGACCCAGCTCACCAACATGAAGCCGGGCCAGAAGGCCGAGATCGTCGTAGACACCTATCCGGGCCGCACCTTCGAGGCGACCGTCAAGGCGATCGGCGCCGGCACGGGCGCGGAATTCTCGCTGCTGCCCGCGCAAAACGCCACCGGCAACTGGGTCAAGGTCACGCAGCGCATTCCCGTGCGCCTGGAGCTGACCGATCCTGACGCCAGGATGGCGTTGCGCACCGGCATGAGCGCGACCGTCACCGTCGACACCGGCGTGGCGCGCGGCCTGCCGTCGATCTTCGGCCATGCCACGGCAGGGGAGAGCGCGCAGTAACGATACGCCCCGTGGATTGGGGCGGAGCAGGGATTGGTCTGATGGGAGGAGTGGGAAGGATAAGCGTTTAAGATCAGCCGCCTGGCGGCGCGATCGAAACCGAAACCTTCGTCACGGACCCGTCGGTCCTGAGGTTTCCGGGCGGCAGGCATCCGCTCCAACAGAGACTTTCAGTCGATGTAACCCCCACATCGATAGTCGCGTCCCACCGCGATGAGGGTCTCTCAACGGAAGGCATTGCCGCCCGGAAGCCTAGAGCCGGATGATTTCAGGTCTGTTCGACCTCAAATCTGAATCCGGCTCTAAATCAAAGAGATAGAGCATGATATCGTCCGAAAACCGCTCCACACTTTTCGGCATCATGCTCTAGTGTACATTTTTTTGTGACCTGCTGGAAGTTCAGCATCATGAGCACCCCCGAACCCTTTAAGGAAGTGCCGCATCGCGGGCTGATCACCGTCGCGCTGATGCTGGCGACGATCATGCAGGCGCTCGACACCACGATCGCCAACGTTGCGCTGCCGACCATGACCGGCGACCTCGGCGCGTCGCCCGACAACATCAACTGGGTGCTGACCTCTTATATCGTGGCGGCGGCGATCATGACGCCGGTCACCGGCTGGCTTGCCGACCGGCTCGGCCGCAAGGAGCTGTTCCTCGCCTCCGTCGTCGGCTTCACCATCTTCTCCATGCTCTGCGGCCTTGCCTGGAGCCTCGAGACGATCGTGCTCTTCCGTCTGCTGCAGGGCGTGTTCGGCGCGGCCATCGTGCCGCTGTCGCAGACCTTCCTGCTCGACATCAACCCGAAGGAACGCCACGGCCAGGCGATGGCCATTTGGGGCGCCGGCATCATGCTTGGGCCGATCCTGGGCCCGACGCTGGGCGGCTGGCTGACGGAGAACTTCAACTGGCGCTGGGTGTTCTTCATCAACCTGCCGGTCGGCATCCTGGCCTTCCTCGGCATGGCCGCCTATCTGCCCGTCGTCGCAAAGCGCGTGCGGGGCTTCGACTTCTTCGGCTTCGCCATGCTCTCGCTCGGCGTCGGCGCGCTGCAGCTCCTGCTTGATCGTGGCGGCGAGGTCGACTGGTTCAACTCGGCCGAGATCTGGATCGAGCTCGCTCTGTCGCTCACCGGCTTCTGGGTGTTCACCATCCACACGGTGACGGCCGAGCACCCCTTCATCGATCCAAAGATATTCCTCGACCGCAATTTCGTGACCGGCCTCGGCTTCATCTTCGTCATGGGGGTGCTGATCCTGGCCTCGATGTCGCTGTTGCCGCCGATGCTGGCCAATATTTTCGGCTACCCGACCGTGACGATCGGCATCGTGCTGGGGCCACGCGGCATCGGCACGATGATCTCGATGCTGGTGGTCGGCCGCATCATGCACAGGTTCGATGCGAGGATCCTCGTCGCCATCGGTTTCCTGCTGACCGCGCAGTCGCTCTACACCATGGCAAGCTTCACGCCGCAGATGGACAATTGGTTGATCCTCACCTCGGGCGTCATCCAAGGTCTCGGCATGGGCATGGTGTTCGTGCCGCTGTCGACGGTCGCCTTCGCCACGCTCGACGCGCGCTACCGCACCGACGCCACCGCGCTGTTCAGCCTGGTGCGCAATCTGGGCTCGTCGATCGGCGTCTCGGTGGTTGCCGCGCTGATGGTGCGCAACACGCAGATCAACCACACCGAGTTGTCGGCCTTTATCAACCCCTACAATCCCAACCTTTGGGCTGCCTCGCCGGCGGCCGCCAGCGGCGACGCCGCGGCGCTGTCGCAGGTCGACCGTGCGGTGAATGCCCAGGCGATGATGATCTCCTACATCAACGACTTCAAAATCCTGATGGTGATGACGCTGATCGCGATCCCGTTCGTCGTCCTGCTGCGCAAGCCGAAGGCGGCACCGGCAGGGGGTGCGCCTGCAGCGCATATGGATTGAAGCGGCCAGCTTCAGTCCGCGTGCATGGAACCGATACGGGCGAGTGGTTCGTTCACTCAGGTATATTGGGCACGCTCCAGCGTGGCGTGGCCGCAATTCGCCCACCCTTTGCGGCCTTGAAGTAAGTCGCAGCGAGATCCTCGGCGCACATCGATGACAGGTATATCTGGATTGACCCGCCTTCCTCGGTGACGGGGTAGCGTTCACCGCACGCTTCGAGGCGCCTTTCGTACAGGCGCATTTGCCTGTGGCTCAGTCGATCGAAAAACCCGGCCTTGCACTTGTCGATCACGGCTTCCGACATGAATTCGTCACCGCTCGATCCCCAGGCGCAAGCCTGATGTAACTTGTGGGCCGCCAGGCAATCGGGTGTGTTGTCTATATCCTGCGGCAATTGACTGCCTTCCGGACACTGGACATCCTCCGCGGCTGCGGGGGCGATCGATAGAAGCCCGATCAGGACTATGCAGCTGGTCCGCATATCGCATTCCCCCGGCGGTCTCGATTTCGTGTCCGTGTCACCTTAGCCCAATGGGTGCAGATGGAAAACAGCGCTACCGCCGGCTGCGTTCGCATACCGACCGGCTCCGTTGGCGGAGCCGCCCGCTGGCGGCTCGCCGCTTTCAGCGGCCGAGCACCAGCGCCCAGTAGCGCAAGGCAGGATCGCGGCCGTCGCGCACATAAGCGAGCCCGAAACGGCTGAAATCCGGATCGAGCATGTTGCGGCGGTGGCCGTCCGAGTGCATCCAGATGTCGAACAGCTTTTGCTGGTCGAAACGGCCCTCGGCGATGTTTTCAGCCGCCGCGCCGCGCACGCCATTGTCCTTCATGCGCGAGGCGAAATCCTTGCCCCAGCCGGTGGTGTGGCTCATGCGCTCGCGCGACGCCATGTAGCCGGCCTGCTGCAGCGCCGCCTGCTCGAGCTGCGCATCGGGGGTCAGCGCCGGCAGTCCAGCCGATGTGCGGATCGTGCTCAAGGTGCTCGTGGCGGAAGACGAAACGCCGGCGCCTTCGCCGATCGGCACGGACACCGTGCTGCAGGCGGCGATGCCGGCAAGTGCTGCCAGGCCTGCGGCCTTGATCAGCATGCGACGGTTCATAGTGGGGAGGGCGGTGGTCGAGATGCTCATCCGGCCTCTGATACTGCCGATCGTGGCTTTTGCCGGGCAACCGATGAAAATCGAGGGAGGCGGCGACTTTTGCCGGAAGATCGGTTATCATCCGCGCGTTCTTGAAAGTGGCAGCCATGGGCGGCCACCCTGGCGGTGACCGCCTCCCGACAAAAACGGAGGACGGTTATGGCCGGTTTTCATGTCATGACGGACGCGTACGGCGCGCATGTTCAGCCCACGGTGCGCCACATCTCGACCGCGGACCTTTGGGACGCGCTGAAGCTCGGCGCCAAGGATTTCTGGGCCAAGCCTTCGCATTACGTGTTCCTGTGCCTGATCTATCCGATCGTCGGCCTGATCCTGACGCAATGGAGCTCGGGCTCGAACGCGATCCAGCTCGTCTATCCGCTGATGTCCGGTTTCGCGCTGATCGGTCCGTTCGCGGCCATCGGCCTCTACGAGATCAGCCGCCGGCGCGAGCTTGGCATGAGCAGCCGCTGGCACCATGCTTTGGACGTGCGCCATTCGCCGGCGCTGCCGTCGATCGCCGTCATCGGCATCCTGCTCTTCGCGCTGTTCCTGTTGTGGCTGTTCACCGCGCAGTCGCTCTACACCAGCCTGTTCGGCGCCGAGCCACCCGCTTCGGTCGGCGCTTTCGTGCGTGACGTGCTGACGACCGGCAAGGGCTGGACGCTGATCCTCGTCGGCAACGCCGTCGGTTTCGTCTTCGCCGTTGTCGTTTTGGCCACCACCGTCATTGCTTTCCCGCTGCTGCTCGACCGTGATGTCGGCGCCGTCTCGGCAATCGAGACCTCGGCCCGCGCTGTGATGGCCAATCCGCTGACGATGGCGCTCTGGGGCCTGACGGTCGCGGTGCTGCTGGTGATCGGCTCGATCCCGCTGTTTGCCGGCCTCGCCGTCGTCATGCCGATCCTTGGCCATGCAACCTGGCACCTCTATCGCAAGGTGGTCGAGCCGGAGCAGATCCGGCCGGTGCGCCGGCCGATGTAAAATTGTGACGGCCCTTAGGGTGCGTTGAGATCCAGGTCAGGCCGGTCTCACCTGAATTATCAATGCACCCTATCTCTGCGCGTCGGTCGCCATCTTCAGCGCCAGCGCGGTTAGAACCGTGCCCATCATCCAGCGCTGAACGACCAGCCAGAACGGCCGTCCGGCGAGGAAATTAGCGATCGAGCCGGCGGTCACCGCGATGATGGTATTGACCGTCAGGCTGATCGAGATCTGTGTCACGCCGAGCACCAGAAGCTGTGACAAAACATGGCCCTTCGCCGGATTGATGAACTGCGGCAAGAGCGATAGATAGAGCACCGCGACCTTCGGGTTGAGCAGGTTGGTCATCAGGCCCATGGCGAAAAGCTTGCGCGGCCTGTCCCTGGGCAATTCGCGGACCTGGAAGGGCGAGCGTCCGCCGGGCCTTAGCGCCTGCCAGGCGAGCCACAGAAGATAAAGCGCGCCTGCGAAGCGCAGCGCATCATAGGCAAAAGGCACGGCGAAGATGAGCGCGGTGATGCCGAAGGCCGCGCAGACCACGTAGAACAGGAAGCCCAGCGCCACACCGCCGAGCGAGATCAGCCCGGCCTTCGGCCCTTGCGACAGCGAGCGCGAGATCAGGTAGATCATGTTCGGGCCGGGCGTCAGCACCATGCCGAGGCAGATCAGCGCGAAGGTGAGATGATTGGCGGCGTCGGGCACGGGCGTCTCCTGGAAAGCGCGCCTGAGATGTGCCCTGCCGCGCAGAACGGCACAAGGGCTTCAAGGCGCCGGCCGTTGCGCCAGCCTCGATGCCGCCAGATCCGGCCGTTTCTCGACCAGGAGGTGATAATCCAATACATTCCATTCACCAGCTTTGCACGGGTCGACGCTATGCAAATCTCCTTCAAGGGCAAAAAGGTTGTTGTAACGGGTGCCAGTCGCGGCATCGGCCGGTCGATCGCTCTGGCATTTGCGGCGGAAGGCGCCGATGTCGCGATCTGCGCCCGCGGTGCGCCGGGTCTCGAAGCGGCTGAGGTCGAGCTGAAGCGGCATGGAGGGAACGTTTTCGCAATGCGATGCGATCTCGCGGAGGCATCTGCACCCGCAAGCTTTGTAGCGGAGGCCGTTAGCGCGCTCGATGGCATCGACATCCTGGTCAACAATGCGTCGGGCATCGGCATGAGGGATGACGAGAGCGGCTGGCGAGCCAGCATCGACGTCGACTTGATGGCGACGGTGCGCACCACCCAGGCAGCCATCCCGTTCATGGAAAGAGCGGGGGGTAGTGTCATCATCAACATCGCGTCGATTTCCGGTTTCAGGGCGGTGCCGCGCACTCTGCCTTACGCCGCGATCAAGGCGGCACTCGTCAACTACACAATGGGCCAGGGGTTGGCGCTCGCGCCAAAACGCATTCGGGTAAACGGCATCGCGCCTGGTTCGATCGAATTTCCAGGCGGCGTGTGGGACCACCGTAGAACCTCCGATCCCCAACTGTATCAGCGCACGCTCGACGGCATACCTTGGGGGCGATTTGGCACGCCGGAGGAGATTGCAAAAGTTGCTCTGTTCCTGGCGAGCGAAATGGCAAGTTGGATTACGGGGCAAACGATCGCGGTCGACGGCGGCCAATTGCTGGCGTCAAAGACGGGCCCTTCAGCGACATTGCCCGCATCGTGAACCGTGCTTTCAGGGCCTGGATGCTGACATTCAACGCCCGTTTCTGATTTCCGGCCTTACCCCACAACCCGCAGGTTCGACAGCTCGTTCGCGATCTCCTTGAAATTGTCGGAGAGCGTTGCGCCGGTGGCGTTCCAGAACAGCTTGGCCGGCTTGCTTGGATCCGTCGGATCCTTGCGGAAACGGGAGTCGGAAGAACATGCTTTCAGCGCCGCCATGGCCTTCTGGTCGCTCGAACTGGTCGAGGACATGTCGAGCGCCACCGTCATCACCATGATGTTGCCGGCCTTGGCATTGTCGCACAGCTTCGCCATCTGCTCGTTCATCGCGGCGGTATAGTTGCTCGACGAATAGTTGAACTGGCCGATCGCGCTCGACGTGCCGCCGAACAGACGGGTGACCGAGGTACCGTTATAGCCGACGCCGGTATAGCCATAGGCCGCGTAGGTTGACTTGTTGCCGGCCGGGTCGGAGCTGACCGTCGAGTAAGTATTCTCTCCGTCCGTGAGGACAATGACGACCTTGTCGTTGCCGCGCTCGGTTTCCGGACGGCCCTCGGTGAAGGGCGGCGCGCTCGACACGGTGCGCCAGCCCCAGGCCATTCCTTCGGGCACATTGGTGTTGCCGTTGGGCTGCATGAGGTCGATCGCAGCCTTGATGGCTGCAAGCCCGGCCGCGTGGGTGACGTCGGTGAGCGGCGTGATCGGCGTGGTGGTGCAGCTGTAGTTCGGGCCGGCGCCCGAACCAAGGGTCGGAGCATCGATCGGCCGCGGCTGAAAGTACTTGGCCATGTTCGACTGCCTGGTCTTGCCCGTGGTGCTCGATGGGTCGTCGTTCCACCAGCTGTTCGCCGCGCCATAGGTCACCGGATCCGGCTCCCTGGGGTTCTGAGTAACCTTCCAATGATTGCCGGGTTCGTCCGGCGCGAACATCGGCACGAACATGGTTGCGGGATCGCCGACGCCGATACCGGTGTTGTTCGGGCCGCCCAAGGCCGGCGTGTCGTCGACATTGTAAGGATAGGGACGGACCTCGACACAGCCCTGCCAACTGGCGAATGGCCCGTAGGTGTCGTTGTAATCGTATTCCGTGTGGCTGTGCGAACAGGTGTGGTTCGAGCGGTATGTATCGCAGACGCTGCGCGCGCTGCCGATGATGCGCTCGTGGCTGGTCACCACCTTCATGTCTTGATAGAGCTCGAAGCGGCTGAGAACCTCGTCTTCTTCAGTGCCCCAGCCGGTGCCTTTCTTGTACCAGATGCCGTTGATCTTCTGGGCATGTTTGTCGGGCGCATTCAGCGTCGACCAGTCGAAATTCTCGTTGGCGATCGGAGACAGCCCGTAGACGTCCATCCACGGGGCGTTGTCGTTGTCCGGCCCGACATTGACCGAGGCCGCGAACGGCACGAGGCTGAACTGCACAGGTTTGTCGATCTGCTTGATCTGCGCTGCCTGCTGCGCCAGCGTGTCGACAAGCTGCTTGGCGGCCTGCTTGAGCAGGTCGATGCGCTTCTGTCCCGAGCCGGTGCCTGGCGTTGTCATGGAGCCCGAATTGTCGAGCACCATCGCCACTTCCAGCGTGTTCTTCAGCCGCACCTGGGAACACATCTCGACCTGGATCGGCTTATGCGCGTCGCCGTCCGACGCGCCGCTGAGCAGCGCCGCCGCCGGAAGGAAATAGGGATGATAGGTGAGCGTCGCGCAAAGCTTCATCAGGCCGCCGCCGGTCTGGCTGCCCGGCAGCGTGACATCGAGCGCAATGTTGGCGGGATCGACGGTGTTGAGATTTGAATTGAGGAAGGCAGATGCATAGGCCTTGATCTCGTCGTCCGACGCGCCCTGCGAGAGGCGCACCGCAGAGGCGAAATTGGCCGAGTCGAGCGCGTTGAGCACCATCTGCTTCTCGCGATTGAGCTCTGTGAAGTCGACGCCCACCGCCAAGGCCCCCATCAGCGGAACCATGGCTACTGCCGTCACGAGGGCATAGTTGCCGCGCCGGTCACGGCAGAATTGATGCCAGAATTTGCGCATTTGCTCGAGCGGCCCCCTGGTAGTTCAACTGACGATGCGCAGGTTCGACAATTCGTTGCCGATCGCCTTGAAGTCGTCCGAAAGCGTCGCGCCGGTCGAGTTCCAGAACAGCTTCGCGGGCTTGCTTGGGTCGGTTGGGTCCCTGCGGAAACGCGAGTCCGATGCGCAGGCCTTGAGGGCGGCCATGGCCTTCTTTTCGTCGGTCTTGGTGTCGACCAGGTCGAGCGAGACGGTCATCACGATGACCCCGGCAGCCTTGGCATTGGAGCAAAGCGTCTGCATGTTCTCGTCGAGCGCGGCGGTGTAGTTGCTGTCGGTGTAGGTGGTCTTCGGCACGGCGCTGCTCGTGTTCATGAACAAGCGTGTGACGCTGCCTGAACCGGGGTAGGTCAGCCCGGTATATCCGTAAGCGGCATAGGTGGACCGGTTGTTGGCGTAGCCGGAGTCGCCGACGGCGCTGTAGGTGTTGGCGCCATCGGTCAGGACGATGACCACCTTGTCGTTGCCCTTTTCGCTGTTCGGCCGGCCTTCGGTGAACGGCTCGTTGCTGGACACGGTTCGCCAGCCCCAGGCAAGGCCTTCGGGCACGTTGGTGTTGCCGGTCGGCGCCATGTCGTCGATGGCGTCATCCAGTTCCTGTTTCTCTGCCGCCACGCTGACATCCTTGAGCGGCGTGATCGGGCTGGTCGTGCAAGCCGCGTTCGGGCCGTCGCCGTAGCTCGCGGACGCCGAACCATATGGCTTGACCAGGAAATATTTGCGCATGTCGGACTGGCGCTGCGACGCCGTCGGGTTGGACGAATAGGGCCAATCCGCCCACCAGTTGTTACCATAGCCGTAGCCGACGCTGCTGACGTCATTGATGCCGTCGCGGTTGAAATCGCGCCAAAGCGTGCCGGCCTCGTCGGGGGCGAACATCGGCACGAACAGCGTGGCCGGATTGGCGCTGTCCGGCGTGGTGTCGTCGTCATTGTAAGGGTACGGCCTGGCCTCCACGCAACCCTGCCAGCTTGCATAGCGGCTGGTGGTATAGACATAGGTCGGGGACGGCGTGACCCAGTGGCCTTTGTTGCAGCTGCCGTCTCTATTGGTGACGTCGCAGACATATTGCCTTGGAGGCTGCACCGTCTCGCGGTCGGACTCGACGGTCATGTCGGAATAGAGGCTGAAGCGGGTGAGCGGCTGATCCTTGGTGTCTCCCCAGCCGGCGCCGCGCTTGTACCATATGCCGCCGACCTTCTGCGCGTACTTGTTGGGGTCGTTGGCCGAACTCATAGTCGACCAGTCGAAATCCTCATGGTGGATCGGCGAGACGCCGTTCAGATCCATCCACGGATCCTGGTCGTGCGTCGGGCCGACATTGACGGAGGCCGAGAACGGCACCAGCGAGAACTGCACCGGCTTTGAGATCTGTTTCATCTGCTGGGCTTGCAGCGCTAGCGTGTCGACCAGCTGTTTCGCCGCCTGCTTGAGGAGGTCGATGCGTTTCTGGCCGGTGCCCGAGCCGTTGATGCTCATCGAGCCGGAATTGTCGAGCACCAGCGCTACTTCGAGCGTGTTCTTGAGCCGGACTTCCGATCTGGCACTCACACTTACGTTGGTTTCTCCGGCGGTGCCGCCATTGAGCAGCATGATGGCCACCGGCAGGAAATAGGGCTTGTATTTGAGCGAGGCCTGGAGAACCAGCGTGCCGCCGCCGGTATTGTTGTTTGGCAAGGTAACTGTCAGCGCCGTGTTTGCCGCGGCGACATGCGAGAGATTTGCTTCGAAGAATTGTTTGGCGAAAGCCCTTACCTGATCGTCGCTGGCCCCCGAGACGATCTGCTGCGCTGTGGCGATACCCGCCGCGTCGAGCGCGTTCAGCGTTTCCTGCTTCTGCCTGATCAACTCGGTGTAGTCGACGGCGATCGCCACGGCGCCCATCAGCGGTATCATCGTGATAACCGTCATCAAGGCGTAGTTACCCCGCCTGTCGCGAAAAAAATCGCGGATCATTGCATTTACCCCCGCCAAGGATCCATGCCGATATACGACCATGGTCGCAGTTGCCGTCGTACCATGGTCATAAATCGTTAAATTTCAGCTTGCGCGAAACTATCAAGAACGCACCGCTTTTTTGACCGCGCGTTAACCCTGTGCGTCCGGGCGAGCGAGAGCGAGGCCCGGCATGTGGCGATCGGGAAAGCTCGTGACAGGATCAAACGCTTCGGTTATGCGGGACCGTCCGTGGCCGACTGTCTGTCGCGGCCTGCCAGGAATCAAAATCAGGGACACGGCATGGCGGATTCGCCTGACATCATCACCTCGCTCGACGATCTTGCGGGGCGCTACGCGGCCATACTGTGCGACGTATGGGGCGTCGTGCACAATGGCGAATGGCATTTTCCGGCGGCCGCCGCCGCGCTTGCCCGGGCACGCGCGGCCAACGTGCCTGTCGTGCTGATCACCAATTCGCCACGCCGCAGCGCCGACGTCATTGCCCAGATGAAGGTCATCGGTGTTCCCGCCGACGCCTGTGACCGGGTCGTTACTTCCGGCGACGTGACGCGCGACCTGATCGCCGACGGCCCAAGGCGGATCTTCCATATCGGGCCGGAGCGCGATTTCACGCTCTATGACGGGCTCGATGTCGATCTTGTCGAGGAATTCGAGGCCTCGGGTGTCGTCTGCACCGGTCTCTATGACGACGAGGTCGAGAAGCCCGCCGACTATGCCGAATTGCTGCAGCGGCTGCGCGCCCGCAACCTGCCGTTCATTTGCGCCAATCCGGATATCCTGGTGGAGCGCGGCGAGCGCACCATCTGGTGCGCCGGCGCGCTCGCGCGGGATTACGCGCAACTGGGCGGCCGTACGTTGATTGCCGGCAAGCCTTTCGCGCCCATCTACCATGTCGCGATGAAGGAGGTCGCCGGATTGCTCGGTCGCGCCGTCGAACGAAGCGAGGTTCTCGCCATCGGCGACGGCATGATGACCGATGTCAAGGGCGCGGCCGACAACGGCTTTGACGTGCTCTATGTCTCGGGCGGTATCCATGCGCGTGAGCATGGCGACGATCCCGCAAGGCTGGCGGCCTTTCTCGAAAAGCACGGCTACCGGCCGGTCGCCGTCATTCCGCGCCTGCAATAGGTTGATAGTCTGGCCATGACGGGCGCCTCGACATGACGCAAACCTTCAAACGTCTTTCCACGGCCACGCCGCTGCCTGCGCATTTGCGCGGCGGCGTCGTGGCGATCGGCAATTTCGACGGCGTCCATCGCGGCCACCAGGCCGTCCTGGAGCGCGCGCTGGCTGAGGCCGGCCGCAATGGCGTGCCCGCCCTGGTGCTCACCTTCGAGCCGCATCCGCGCAAGGTGTTCCGGCCGGAGGTGCCGCTCTTCGTGCTGACGCCGCCGCCGATGAAGGCACGGCTGCTCGCCGAACTTGGCTTTGCCGCTTTGGTCGAGCAGCCGTTCACGCGTGATTTCGCCTCGCTCTCCGCCGAGGCTTTCGTGACCGATGTGCTGGAGAAGAATCTTGGCATCCACCATGCCGTTACCGGCTTCGACTTTCATTTCGGCAAGGATCGCCAGGGCGGCCCGGCTTTCCTGATGGCGGCGGGAGAACGGCATGGCTTCGGCGTGACGCTCGTCGATGCCTTCCGCGATGAAGGCGCCGAAGTAGTCTCGTCGAGCCGCATTCGCGGACTGCTCACCGAAGGCAAGGTAGAGGAGGCCGCCGGCCTGCTCGGTTACCATTTCACCGTTGAGGCCGAAGTGATCGGCGGCCAGCAGCTTGGCCGCACGCTCGGTTTCCCGACCGCCAATATGCGGCTTTCGCCCGAAGCCGCCCTGAGGGAAGGGATCTACGCCGTCCGATTCCGTCGTCCCGACGGCATGCTTCATGACGGCGTCGCCAGCTTCGGCCGCCGCCCGACCGTCGACGACAATGGCGCGCCGCTGCTCGAGACTTACGTCTTCGATTTTTCCGGCGATCTCTATGGCCAGACCTGCCAGGTGTCGTTCTTCGGCTTCCTGCGCCCGGAGCTCAAATTCGACGGCCTCGACGCGCTGGTGGCGCAGATGAAGAAGGACGAGGCCGAGGCGAGGGCGCTGCTGGCGGGCGCGCGGCCGCTGTCGCAACTGGATAGCGAAATCGCGTTCTGATCTCGCGGTTTTGAGGCAGATCCGGCAAGCGTCGAACCAGGAATTGTGGCCTCTTCTCGATTCTGCTCTACTGCAAAGGCTGGGAGATGCTCATGACGAATATTCTCGTCGCGATTGCCTGTTATGGCGGCAATATGAAGGTCCAGTGCGCCGTCAGCCTAGTTGCTTTGTGTTCGAATTTCGCGGCGCGCGGCGTCCTCTTCGAAATCAGATATCGTGACAGCGCCGATGTCGCGGCCAATCGAAATCACCTGGCTTCGATTGCGCTGTCGCAGCCTGAACGCACGCACCTGCTGTTCGTTGACAGCGATATGGAATTCAGGCCGCAGACGGTATTCCGGATGCTGCAACTGGATCGGTCGATCATCGGCTGCGTCTATCCCAAACGGCGACTGGCTTCATCTTCGCTCGAGGACTTCGTCGTCAATGTCGGCGACCAAACGCGGCTTCACGTGCTGAACGGTATTTGCCAAGTCGCTGGCGTGGGCATGGGACTGACGCTTGTCCATCGTACAGTTCTTGAGCAGATGGTTGACACGGGAGAGCTTCGCCAATGGAGGCCAGACAGGTCAGGTCCGCCGCACTACGGCTTCTTCGATCCGATCGCGACGAAGAACAACTATACTTCCGAGGATCTCTCCTTCTGCAACAGATGGACCGAGCTCTGCAACGGCCAGATTTGCGCCCTTGTCGACGAAGAAATCGGACACGTTGGAGAATTCACATACAAAGCGCGCCTACTGGATCATGTCGGCGGGATGCGAGACGGTTCGAACCAAAAGCCGTTGCCGTAAACGAAGACGAGCGCGTTGGCGGGCGTGCGCCCGCTCTCGCAACTGGATAGCGAAATCGCGTTCTGATCGCCGCTTGCTTCTACCGCTTCAGCGCCAGCCCGATGGCGATGAAACTCCAGCCCTGGAAGACCAAGTCGATCGCCAGGAAGATGCCAAGCACCCAAAGGCTGTTGATTGGCCAGCCCATGGCGATCATCAGGCCGAGCAGAATGGTGATGATGCCGGCCGCGAGCAGCCATCCCCAGCCTTGCTCCGGCCGGTGGCTGAAGGCCACCCAGGACCGCAAGAGTCCCGAGGCGATGAGCGCGATGGCCAGCAGCAGCGTCAGCACCGCCGAGGCGAGCAGCGGGTTGTCGAAGGCGAAAAAGCCGGCGACGGCGTAGAGCAGGCCGCTCAGCAGCCAATAGAAGAACCGTCCCCAGGTCTTGACCCCGAACGCGTGGATGATCTCGATGATGCCAGCCATCAGCATCAACCAGCCGACCACGTAGACCGAGGCCACGGTGGCGATGAAAAGATTGCCGAAGGCGATGCCGCCGAAGATCAGCAGCAGCACGCCGAGCGCCACGAACCATCCCCATTTGTCCCGCGTCTGGCCGATTGCGTCTCTGAGAGCGTCGCTTGGCAAAGTCATGGTTTCATCTCCCTCGAAAATTCACCACCAGTCGTGCGGTGAAAGGAAGCTAGACTGAATGGCATTGTCCGTCCAGCAACACGAGCGGAACCCACGGGCGACCGGGCTGTGCCCGAGCCTGGAGCAATTCCAGGAAAGTGTGAGCGGTTAGGTTCGGCGCGTTCGCCGTAGCCTTCCGCCGGGAATTGCGTGAAAACGAGGAGATAGAGCGGTTCGCCGTTTCCGTGAAACGGTGAAACTAAGGCGCTCGTTCTCGCGCCGGCGTGACTTCATCCGGGAACGGCGCAAGCGTGGCCTCCAGCGTCTCCCGGCCAGCCTGCTCCCAGCTTCGCGCCGTGAATTCGCCGGCCTTCGCTTCATAGGAAGTCCGGACCTCGGGCGAGGTGATCCATTCCCGCATGGCCTTTTCCCATCCTTCGTCATCGAGTGGGTCAAGGCAGAGTCCGAACGGACCCACCACTTCGGGAATGGCTCCGCCTGTCGAGGCGATCAGCGCCTTTCCGTAGGCCAGCGCCTCCACGGGCGGCAGTCCGTATCCCTCATAGAGCGACGGGTACACGCAGAACGCACTGTTTTGGTAGAGCAGGGACAACGTTCCGTCATCGACGTTGTCGAGATGGACAAGGCTCCGGCCGTAGTCGGGATGGCTGTGAAGTTTCGCCAGGACCGCATCGACCATCCAGCCGCTGCGGCCGACGAAAACCAGCTTCATGCCGCTATGCGCGACCGTTCCGTCCTGAACGAGGCGCCGCCAGACGTCCATGAGCAACGAATGGTTCTTGCGCGGTTCGATGGTGGAAACGAACAGGATGTAGCGGCCTGTCTCAAGTCCGTCCGGCAGGGGGCCGCCCGCCTTCGATTTGCGCGCGCTGTCGCAGCCGAGCGGGACCAGTTTCAGTTCCGGCAGGTGAAGGCCGAGCCCGGCGGCATGCTCCTCCATATCGGCGGTGACACGCTTCGACGTCAGGATGAATCGGTCCGCCAGCCCGATCGCCCGATTCACGTAATCCGTGAATCTCGTGACGTCGTGCGGTTTGTACCATTCGGGAAACTGGATCGGTATGATGTCGTTCAGCAGCACGACCAGCTTTGCGCCGGCCGAGCGGCACTCGCGCGAAATGAGCTCGATATCGGTGTGCCACCAGTCGTTGTTCATCAAAAGCAGATGGTCGCCGGGTATGAGGTCGTGTTTGTTGCCGGCCACCGTCCGCAGCGGCACGATCCGCACCTTCGAACCGTCCTCGCGAGCGATCAGCCGCCGTTCATTCGCTTTCATAAGGCGGTTTTCGATCCGCTCGAGGAAAGGACGAAAACCGCTGCCGGGATTGTGCCGGACGAACGCGCCGATTTCCGTTATCAGGACACGGCGCGGTTT
Organism: Mesorhizobium sp. M2E.F.Ca.ET.209.01.1.1; assembly: GCF_004010375.2. Classification (NCBI taxonomy): domain Bacteria; kingdom Pseudomonadati; phylum Pseudomonadota; class Alphaproteobacteria; order Hyphomicrobiales; family Phyllobacteriaceae; genus Mesorhizobium; species Mesorhizobium sp. M2E.F.Ca.ET.209.01.1.1. The sequence goes on from NZ_SADP02000005.1 coordinate 46,016, forward strand.
CATGATCGCCACCAGCGCCCGCCGCGCCCAGTTCGGCCAGCGATCGTAAAACCGCATCTTGATGCGCGCCGGGTCCGGATGGAAACTCATGTCGCATGAGATGTCGCCGGCGGTGATTTCTGCCGCAATCCGCGGCGAAACCTGCTTGAGGACCCGGTCGACCGGGTCGAACACCGTGAACGCCACCTCGGAGGCCGTGAACGCGGCTGCGGCCGCGCTGTAATGCCGCTGCACGCGGACCAGGCCGACCGGAGGGCCGAGCCAGCGCGCCATGCTGGTGAGATCTACGACAAGCCGCATCAACCGGGCCACATCAGCTAGGCCGCATCTTGGCAGGACGCGCAATCATCCTGCGCCAGGCCAGTCGAGGCCCGAGCGCGAGCGTCCTGAACGAGGGGGCGCCGACAGCCGCGAGGAGCAGCAGCTTGCAGGTTGTGGCCAAAGGTATGCCCGTCGTTCGCAACAGCAATTCGATGTCGCGTCTTTCCTGGCTCGAGATACCGGCCCCCGTGGCGGCGCGCCATGCCAGAAAGGTTCCGATGGCCTCCGTGGGTTGGCTGCTTGTGTCGAACGGCTCGGCGCGGGAGCGGCGCAACAGCGCCGACTGCCTGGCCAGCGCCGCGGCCGCCTTTTGCTGATCCTCCTTGACGCGCGACACCTGCCCCGGGTGCGAGCGCAATTTGACCAGCCGCGCATCCATATTGGCCAGCTTTCCGGTCTCGGAAAGCCGCAGCCACAGATCGTAATCCTCCGCATAGGTGAATGCGCGACGGTAGCCTCCCATGCGCCGGACGGCCTCGGTCCGGAACATCACCGTCGGATGAAGCATGGGATTGTATCTGGTAAGGGCAGAGCGCAACGGCTCGTTGCCGATGGGAACCTCCATTGGCCTCAACGATTTTCCGTCCCCGTCGATCTGCCATCCCGCAGTGCCGAGCAGCTGCAGATCGGCATCCGCGTCGAAACGCGCCGCCTGCAGGCGCAACCTGTCGGGCAGCGAGATGTCGTCGCCATCCATGCGCGCCACGAGAGGGGCCTGCGCCAGCGCAATTCCCATATTGAGCGCGTCGACGATGCCTTTGCCGCGATTGGCGACAACCTTGACGCGGCCATCGCCCTCGCCGAGCGACGTCGCGATCGCGGCGCTGTCATCCGAGGAGCCATCGTCGATGACGATGACTTCGATATCAGCCAGATCCTGGTCCAGAATGCTTTGCAGGGCTTCGCCGACATAGCCCGCGCCGTTTTTCACCGGAATGATCACACTTACTGTCGGCAACAGAACGTCCTTGCGATAATCGGGCGTGACCGAATGACCGTCGAATCGGCCAGTTTGGGTACGGGGTGTTTGCGGTCTGGACTCAAGGCTCCATCGCAAAGTTCGATCACTGTGTCGACTGCCAATCTCATTGTAGCGCCGATCCGGGCAGGGCCTGAAGGGTGGGCTCCAGCAAGCGTAAAACCGCCTCGCGCTTTTTCGCCTTCAACGAGAGGTCGCCGTCGAGGCCGACTTCATGAAGCCAGCTTCCCCGCCATTCGCAATAGGCCTGCCTGAGGTCAACCCCGGGCAAGGCCGCGAATTCCGTTATCGGCCGTTGCGGCAGCGCGTTCGGGTCCACATCCCGATAAAGCACCTCCCAGTTGGCCCCGCCGGTATCGAGGCCGGCGAACCAGTCGAGCCCGAAATCGAGAGGCTTGCGGCTGACGGCGTCGAAGCGGAAGAAGCAATAGCCCGCCCACAAATACCAGCGCGCGCCCGCTCGGCGCAGGTCGCCATAGAACGCCACATCTTGAAGAGGCGCGAAGGGGTCGCATGGCTGCGTCGGGAAGAGGTCCTGGTCCAGAAATCCGAACGCGGCCGGCGCGGCCGGCTTCAGGATATTGCGCCACATCCAGTTGAGCGCCGCGCCGTGGGACCGGCTCGGATTTTTCACGGTCCATGGATTGGCCGGCAGCCTGACATAGGGAACGCCTCGGGCCGCGCATATCTGCCTGTTCTCGTCCGCGGCAGCTTCGCTGATGCTGTTGTCGGCCACGATGTGGAGGTCGTGACGGACAAGTCTCCTGGCCAGCCGCGCCTGCAGATCGAGGCATTGGGCATCGCCAAAGGCGATCGTGAGCAGCACATCGCGACCCCGGGCGGCATCGCGAATGCCCGCGATGTCGCCAGCCTTGGCCGGCAGGCTCAGGAACCTTCGGTCGATTTTCCGGTAGCGGGCCGTCTTGACGGCATGTGTCAGCGGCTGCAGCCTCAGCCATTGCCGCCAGTTGTATTCACGCAGGGCCTTTGGCACGGGTATGGCAACTCTCAGGCAAAACCGGCTTGGCAGCCACAATTAATCCATGGAATCTTCACAATCGCGATCCGGTTGATTTTTTTTGGAAAAGCTCGAACGCAACAGCGTCCAAGTCTCTTGATAACCCGCTATATACAGCATATTCGTCTTTTCAACACGACTGACACTAAGCGCCCTGCTTTGTTTGTTTGAAGGAAGAAGTCTACGGCGCGCCCGCAGCTCTCCGCCGATCGGACTTGGGTAAATGGCGCTCTCCGGAACATACAATGAGAATTTGCTGCGCAATCTCTGCCCTGTTCATGAATGGGGGTCTGCAAAGGGATTGTCTCAATATTAGCGACCGCTTGATCAAGCGCGGCCATAACGTGACGATCCTGACGACACGCCAGGTCGGTCATGTCGACAGCTCGGCGACGATAAAGGTCCAGCCTGCCCGGGTTATCTCCAATCCGGGCACCGAATATGCGCTGGGAAAGACCCTGCTGACGGCCAGGCGGGATTTCGACTGCGTCGTCGGTTTCAACAAGATGGCGGGCCTCGACATCTATTATGCCGGCGACCCGCCCTATTTTGCCTCGAAGCTCGGATGGTGGCGGCCGTTTTCGCCCCGCTTCATGCGCCAGCAAAAGCTCGAATCGATGATCTTTGCCCCCGGCAGCGCTGTGCAGATCATTGCGCTCAGCGAGCACCAGGCAGCGCTTTACCGCGACTTCTGGCGAACCGAGGAATCGCGCATCCATGTTGTCGGACCGACGCTCGATCCGAAACGCCGCCGGCCGGAATTGCAGGCCGGCGACCGCAATGAAATCCGCGATCGTTTCGGGCTTCCCCGCCAGGCCGTCATTGCCTTGAGCATCGCCAACAGAATGAAAGTGAAGGGTCTCGACCGGGCGGTGAAGGCCCTGCAGCCGTTCCCGGATATCCACTGGCTGGTAGCCGGTCTTCGCAAAAACAGCGAGGAGGAAATCCGGCTGCGCAGCCTGATTGCCAAGTGCGGCATGTCGAACCGGGTCATCCTCCTGGGCATCCAGGAGGACATCCCTGCGGTTGTGGTTGCGAGCGATTTCATGTTGCACCCGGCGCGCCTGGAAAACACCGGCACGGTGATCCTCGAGGCGCTCGCAAATGGCCTGCCGGTCATTGCGTCGGCCGCTTGCGGATATGCAAAATATGTCGAAGCCAGCGGGGCTGGACTGGTTGTGGCCAATCACGACGATCCCGAAATCTGGCGACAGGCGGTCCTGAAGGCAGGCGACCCGGCGGTGCGGGCACAATGGCACGAGGCGGCCCTTGCCTACGGCGCGTCAAACCCGCTTACCGGCGGGCTGGAGGCGGCCTGCGACCTGATCGAGGCATCGCGGCGCAATCGGCGCGCCGCGTAGCGCGGCGACACAAGCGATCCAAATCGCCAAGGGCGATGCCGCTGTGCCTCGCACATGCTGTCGTCAGGGAGTCCCTATGCCGTCCGGAGTCGCCGCTATTGCAAAGATTCGCCGAAGCTGGTGTCATCCCGTTTTGCACGACTGGTGAGGTACGGTGATGAAGCGCTCCTCTACGCTGGCCCTGTTTTCCTCGGCTCTCGCTCTGTGTGCTGCCGCTTCGGCTTCCGCGGCCCAGCCCGGCGATCCGCCGGACGGCTTGGCCAAGATAGAAACGGTGGTCGTCATCTTCGCGGAGAACCGCGCCTTCGACAATCTCTATGGCCATTTTCCCGGTGCGGACGGCATCGACAAGGCGAGCCAGGAAAGCTTGCAGCAGCGTGACCGTGACGGTTCAGTGCTGTCGGAACTGCCGCCGGTCTGGGACGGGCTGACCGCCAAGGGCGTCACGCCGCCGGTGACGCAGGCGATGACCGAGCACCTTCCGAACGGCCCGTTCACCGTCAACGACGCGAAGGGTTTCAACGTCCCGCTAAGCGTTGTCACGCACGATCTGTGGCACCGCTACTATCAGAACCAGATGCAGATCAACGGCGGCAAGAACGACATGTTCGTTGCCTGGGGCGATTCAGGCGCCATGCCGATGAGCAACTGGGACACCTCCAAGGGCGACATGTGGGCAGTCGCGCAGAAATACGTGCTGGCAGACCACTTCTTCATGGGCGGCTTCGGCGGCTCGTTCTTCAATCACCAATGGCTGATCTGCGCCTGCGCACCCTACTACGCCAATGCCGATAAAAGCCCGGCCAAGCCATCGATCGCGGTGACGGACGATAGCGGAACGGCGCTAAAGATCGCCGACAATTCACCGAAATCAGCGCGCGACGGAGTCCCAAAATTTGTCTCCGACGGCAATCTGACGCCGGATTTCTACGCCGTGAACACCATGCAGCCACCCTACCAGCCAAGCGGCAACGACCCGGCGGCCGGCGGCGACCCACTGCTTGCGGATCCGGCCAAGCCCACGACATTGCCGCCGCAGAGCGAGCCGACCATTGGCGACATGCTCAGCCTAAAGCACGTAACCTGGGCCTGGTATTCGGGCGCCTGGCAATACACGCTTGACCACGGCAACCATTCGCCGACGCCGAATTTCCAGTACCATCACCAACCGTTCAATTACTACGCCAACTATGCTCCGGGCACCGAAGCCAGGCGTGAACATCTTCGCGACGCCGGGCTGAGTGGCGTGAGCTTCATCCAGGCGATCGACGACGGCGTGCTGCCGCAGGTTTCCTTCTATAAGCCGCAGGGCAATCTCAACGAGCATTCCGGCTATGCCGACATCCAGGCCGGCGATCGACACATCGCCGATGTCGTGGCGCATCTGGAGAAAAGCCCGCAATGGCCGCATATGCTGGTCGTCGTCACCTATGACGAGAACGGTGGCATCTGGGATCACGTCGCTCCGCCCAAGGGTGATCGGTGGGGGCCAGGCACGCGCATCCCCGCGATCATCGTTTCGCCCTTCGCCAAACACGGCTATGTCGATCATACGCCCTATGACACGACGTCGATCCTGCGCCTCATCACCGAGCGCTTCGAATTGCCGGTGCTGCATGGCATCGTGGTCCGCGACCGGGCCGTTGCCGCGCATGGCGAGCCCCCGCTCGGTGACCTTACCGGCGGGCTCGACCTGAATTGAGGGCGCGTAAGCGGAGGACGAAGATGGACGCTGACAAGATTGTCGCGCTGGTCACCGCTGGCGGCATCGAGCTCACCGACCGCCGGCGTAATGTCACGGACGACGGTTGGTCGCTCAGTTTCGCCAACGGTGCCACGGTAGAGGTGGGCGACGACGGCTCTGCGCGCATTGCCGGAAAAGGCAGCAAGACCGTGGCTGGGTTGCTGGACCTTCCTGTCGCGTCGCGCAACGCCTGATCCGGCGGCTGTCCTCGTATTCCCAACTGCCGTTCGATGTTACCGATTTTAAGTCAAATTTTACCGAACGCACGGCATGGCTTGGGCGCCGGCAGGTGGTGTTGCCGGCGCGTTTCGCGTAAGGGGTGACGATGCGTATTGTCGGGACGATTCCGCTGGCCGTCGCCATAGGTCTGTTCACCGCGCCTGTCGCCCAGGCGGGCGAGGGTGGCAGCTGGATATCCGGCGACTGGTACCTGACGCTCGGCGCCACCGGCCTGGTCGCGCCGAATTTCGAGGGCGGCAAGAAATACATGTTCAGCGCCCAGCCGATCATCTCGCTGGGCAAGGTCGGTCCCGAGGCGCGCTTCACCTCACGCAACGACAACATCTCGCTGGCGCTGATCGACGACGGCTCCGTGCGCGCCGGCCTGACCGGCAAGTTCCTGTTCCATCGTACCAGCAAGGACGAGCTCGAGGGCCTCGACCCGGTGCGCTTCGGCGGTGAGGTCGGCGGCTTCTTCGAGTTCTATCCGCTGGATTGGCTGCGCGCCCGCGCCGAGTTGCGGCATGGCATTCGCTCCCACAACGGCTTCGTTGCCGACATCGCGGCCGACGCGTTCTACGACATCACGCCCAGTGTGCGCATCTCCGGCGGCCCGCGCGTGGCCTTCGCCTCGTCCAACTATTTCGATGCCTATTACGGCGTCAACGCCACCGAGGCAGCCGCCTCGGGGATCAGCGAATACCATCCGGGCGGCGGCGTGAAGTCGACCGGCCTCGGCGGCGCGATCACCTGGAAGGTGACCGAGCCGATGACGGCCAGCCTCTTCACCGAATATTCGCGCCTGATGGGGCCGGCAGCCGATTCCAGCCTGGTCAAGGAACGCGGCGACCGCAACCAGTGGATGTTCGGCGTGTCGACAACCTACCGCTTCAATTTCACGATGTAGGTCGTGAAAGCGGCTTCATGCGTTGAAATCCGCGCTTTATTCCTGCCGCGCCATCCGCTAAAAGCCACGCCATGATGAGCTTTTCGCGCTTTTTCGCGATCGCGATACGAATTACGGGCCCGGTGTTCCGGGCGGCCTGAGCGCCGCTGGAACCGCCGGGAGTTTTGGCGCGCCCCCCTCGCGCTTTTTCAGAAATCAACGCATATCGCCCGAGCTTTATGCCCGCCGGGCAATTTGAGATGGCAAATCGATGACCGATACCCCTACGACCGATACGTCCGAGACGATCGACTACTCCAAGACGCTTCATTTGCCGCAGACGGATTTCCCGATGCGCGCCGGCCTGCCCGAGAAGGAGCCCGGCCTGGTCAAGCGCTGGCAGGACATGGAGCTCTACAGGAAGCTGCGCGAGGAGGCCGCCGGCCGCGAAAAATTCGTGCTGCATGACGGCCCGCCCTACGCCAATGGCAACATCCATATCGGCCATGCGCTGAACAAGATACTCAAGGACGTGATCAACCGCTCCTTCCAGATGCGCGGTTACGACGCCAATTACGTGCCTGGCTGGGACTGCCACGGCCTGCCGATCGAATGGAAGATCGAGGAGCAGTATCGCGCCAAGGGCAAGAACAAGGACGAGGTGCCGGTCAATGAGTTCCGCAGGGAATGCCGCGACTTCGCCACGCATTGGATCAAGGTGCAGGGCTCAGAGTTCCAGCGCTTGGGCGTCATCGGCGATTTCGACAATCCCTACACGACCATGGCTTACCATGCCGAGTCGCGCATCGCTGGCGAGCTGTTGAAATTCGCCATGTCCGGCCAGCTCTATCGCGGCTCGAAGCCGGTGATGTGGAGCGTGGTCGAGCGCACCGCGCTCGCCGAGGCAGAGGTCGAATACCAGGACTATGAGAGCGACACGATCTGGGTGAAGTTTCCGGTCGCGAGCCTCGCCCAGCCGGTCGCCGGCGCCGCGCTGGCGCTGGACGGCGCCGCGCTCGATCTGCTCGAGGCACATGTCGTCATCTGGACGACCACGCCCTGGACTATCCCCGGCAACCGCGCCGTCAGCTATTCGCCGCGCGTCGCCTACGGCCTTTACGAGGTCACGGCCGCCGAGAACAGCTTTGGACCGCAGCCTGGCGAAAAGCTGATCTTCGCCGACGCGTTGGCCGAGGATGCTTCGGCCAAGGCAAAAGTGACGTTGACGCGCCTTCACAGCGTCTCAAGCGAACAGCTTGCAAGCCTAACGCTTTCGCATCCGTTCCGGGGACTGGGCGGCGGCTATGAATTCCCGGTGCCGATGATTGCCGGCGAGCATGTCACTGACGATGCCGGTACCGGCTTCGTCCATACGGCGCCCAGCCATGGCCGCGAGGACTTCGACGCCTGGACGGACGCGGTGGCCGAGCTCGTCAAGCGCGGCGTCGACACCGCGATCCCGTTCCCGGTCGATGACGCCGGCTTCTTCACCCGCGATGCGCCGGGCTTCGGCCCGGACCGCGAGGGTGGGGCCGCGCGCGTCATCGACGACAACGGCAAGAAGGGCAACGCCAACCAGGCGGTGATCGACGAGCTTATCAGGCGCAACGCGCTGTTCGCGCGCGGCCGGCTGAAGCACAGCTACCCGCATTCCTGGCGCTCGAAGAAGCCGATCATCTTCCGCAACACGCCGCAATGGTTCGTCTACATGGACAAGGACCTCGGCGACGGCACGACGCTGCGCAGCCGCGCGCTGAAGGCCATCGACGACACCCGCTTCGTGCCGGCTGCCGGCCAGAACCGCATCCGCGCCATGATCGCGGAGCGCCCGGACTGGGTGCTTTCGCGCCAGCGCGCCTGGGGCGTGCCGATCGCCGTCTTCGCCGACGAGGACGGCAATGTGCTGAAGGACGAGGCCGTCAACCAGCGCATCATGGATGCTTTCGAGAAGGAAGGCGCGGACGCCTGGTTCGCCGACGGCGCCAAGGAGCGTTTCCTCGGCAATCACGATGCCTCGAAATGGCACCAGGTGATGGACATCCTGGACGTCTGGTTCGATTCCGGCTCGACCCATGTCTTCACGCTGGAAGACCGTCCGGACCTCAAATGGCCGGCCGACGTCTATCTCGAGGGCTCCGACCAGCATCGCGGCTGGTTCCATTCCTCGCTGCTCGAAAGCTGCGGCACTAGGGGCAGGGCGCCTTACGAGGCGGTCATCACCCATGGCTTCACCATGGATGAGGAAGGCCGCAAGATGTCGAAATCGCTCGGCAACACGGTGGTGCCGCAGGACGTGATAAAGCAGTCCGGCGCCGATATCCTGCGGCTCTGGGTGGTGACGACCGATTATTGGGAAGACCAGCGGCTCGGCAAGAACGTGCTGCAGACCAATATCGACGCCTATCGCAAGCTGAGGAACACCATCCGCTGGATGCTGGGCACGCTCGCCCATGACGACGGCAAGGATGTGCCGGTCGAGACGATGCCGGAGTTGGAGCGGCTAATGCTGCACCGGCTGTCCGAATTGGACGAGGTGGTGCGCCAGGGCTACGACGCCTTCGAGTTCAAGCGCATCACCCGCGCGCTCCTGGACTTCATGGTGGTCGAGCTCTCTGCTTTCTACTTCGACATACGCAAGGACGCGCTCTACTGCGACGGGCCGACGAGCCTGCGCCGCAGGGCGGCCGTGCAGGTGGTGCGCTACCTCTTCGAATGCCTGGTGAAGTGGCTGGCGCCGATGCTGCCCTTCACCACCGAGGAGGCTTGGCTCGACCGCCATCCGGATGCTGTCTCGGTGCATCTCAACCAGTTCCCGGCGATCCCGCAGAACTGGCGCGACGAGGCGCTGGCCGAGAAATGGCGCAAGGTGAGACAGGTGCGCCGCGTCATCACCGGCGCGCTGGAGATCGCGCGCGCCGAGAAGCTGATCGGCTCTTCGCTGGAAGCCGTGCCGGTGGTGACGCTGGACGACGCCGCGCTGGAAGCGGCTATCGCCGATGTCGACATGGCCGAGATGGCGATCACCAGCGACCTTGTCATCAAGCACGGCAAGGTGCCGGAAGGCGCCTTCACGCTCGACGACGTCAAGGGCGTGGCGGTGGTCGTGGAGAAAGCCGAGGATCGCGGCTTGGTCAAATGCGCGCGCTCCTGGCGCTACACCGCCGATGTCGGGCAGGATCCGGAATTCCCGGATGTTTCGGCTCGCGACGCTGCTGTGCTGCACGAGCTCAAGGCGCTTGGGCGTCTATAAGCCGGTGCAAAAGTACCACGCCGGGCGGACCATATCCGCCCGCGCGTTGCCCATAACAAGTGGTTGAGGTAAACACGCGACACTCCGGCAGACAAATTGTCGCCGGATTTCCATCGCAAGTGCGGGGAAGAAGGGGACCGTGCCCTTGGCCGGTGGCGACCGAAAGGCAGTTAGAGTGGGACTTTTTGGCATGACCGACAGAACGTTCGCGCGCGCCGCGCTGCTGGCGCCGCTTGTGGTATCGGCCATCGCCTTGTCGGGCTGCATGAGCTCGCCGACCTACGGAACCGACAAGACGGCCGCCGCGCAGCTCTTCGACGATGTTTCCGGCGCAGTCTCGATCACGCCGAAGCGCCGCAATCCGATCGACTACAAGCCGCGTCCCGATCTGGTGAAGCCCGCCCCGGGGCAGAAGGAAACCCTGCCGCCGCCGCAGGAGAGCATCGAGACGGCGAGCACCGAGTGGCCCGAATCGCCCGAGGCGCGCCGCGCCCGCATCCGCGCCGACGCCACCGCGCATCAGAACGACCCGAATTACCAGCCGGAAGCCGTCGAGGATGTGCAGACCGATCCCGTGTCGGTGAAGAAGGCGATGGCTGACTCGGCCTCCAGCCACCCGCCGCGCTGGTCGCCCGATGATTCCAGCGCTACGCGCACCGCCGAGATTCAGCGCCGGCTTGCCGAGCAGAAGCAGGGCGACCCGACCACTCGCAAATATCTGAGCGAGCCGCCGCTTGCCTATCGCCAGCCCTCCGATGCCGCGCCGCAGAACGAACTAGGCGAGGACGAGTACAAGAAGGAGCGCCGCCTCAAGGCACAGGCGGAAGGCAAGAAGGGCGGCTGGTTCGACTGGCTTGGTCTGTGAATGGTCAGTAGTCAGTAGTCAGTAGTGATCCGGTCACTACTGACTACTCACTACCATTCCGTCTCTCGCGAAAGAAAGCCTTGAGGATGAGCGCGGCTTCGCTTTCGCCGATCCCCGCGTAGACGTCGGGCGTGTGGTGACAAATAGGCGACGCAAAAAAGCGTACGCCGTTGACCACCGCGCCGCCTTTCTCGTCGGCGGCGCCGAAATAGAGCCGCCGCAGCCTGGCGAAGGAGATCGCGCCGGCACACATGGCACAGGGCTCAAGCGTCACATAGAGATCGTGCCCGGTCAGTCGCTCGCTGGCGAGCTTCCGGCAGGCCTCGCGGATCGCCAGCATCTCGGCATGCGCCGTCGGATCGACAAGCTCGCGGGTACGGTTGCCGGCTTTCGCGATCACCGTGTTGCCGCTGGCGATCACCGCGCCGACCGGCACTTCGCCGCGGCTGGCCGCCGCCTCGGCCTCTGCAAGCGCCAAGGCCATGAAATCCGGTCGTTTCAAGCGGTTTCCATCCCGATTATTCCTCGCCACCCGAGAATGATCCTGTTATCTAGCGCGAGACCCTGAAAACCGGAATCGGTTTTTGCCGCGCCGCTGGATGCGCAAAATCAAGATGACACTGCCTGCGTTGGGCGTCCGCAAGGGCGCGCGGCGCTGTAGCAGGCAAAGACGAGCAAAGTAATGGACGACGACAAGAAATCTCCACGCGGGCCGCGCAAAGGCGGCTCGAAACCGGCGGGCCCGCGAGACGGCAAGCCGGCCTACGGCGCCAAGAAGCCGTTCGCGAAGCGTGACCGGCCGATGGCCGCCGAAGGCGAGCGCCCGGCCCGCGACTTCAAGCGCAGCCACAAGCCCCGCGAAGCGGGCGAGGGCGCGGAGCGGGGCGACCGGCCGTTCCGCAAAGGTCCGCCGCGTGACGGCAAGCCCTTCGAGAAGCGCGAAGGTCGCAAGCCCTTTGCGCCACGCGGTGACCGGCCGATGGCGGCCGAAGGCGAGCGCCCGGCCCGCGACTTCAAGCGCAGCTACACGCCGCGTGAAACGGGGCCGCGTGACACGGGTGAAGGCGCGGAGCGCGGCGACCGGCCGTTCCGCAAAGGCCCGCCGCGCGACGGCAAACCCTTCGACAAACGCGAGGGCCGCAAGCCCTATACGCCACGCGGTGACCGGCCGGTGGCCGCTGAAGGCGAACGTGGCGAACGCCGTTTCGAGCGCTCCAGGCCTGCTTTCGGCGAGCGCCCTGCACGCGACTTTGCCGACCGGCCGAAGCGTGATTTCAGCGATCGTCCGCGCGGCGCGGGAAAGCCGGAAGGCGGCTTCAAGCCGCGTCCGCGTCCTTCGGAAGCCGCGCCGGAGGCCGGCGAGCGCATCGCGAAGCGGCTGGCGCGCGCTGGCATAGCCTCGCGCCGCGACGCCGAGGAACTGATCGCGGCCGGCCGCGTCAAGGTCAACGGCAAGGTGCTGGACTCTCCGGCCTTCAACGTCAGCGCCACCGACGTCATCCATCTCGACGGCACCGAGATCCCGCCGATCGAGCGCACGCGCCTGTTCCTGTTCCACAAGCCGGCGGGCGTCGTCACCACCAACCGCGATCCGGAAGGCCGCAAGACCGTCTTCGACGTGCTGCCGTCCGACCTGCCGCGGCTGATGACCATCGGCCGGCTCGACATCAACACCGAAGGCCTGCTCCTGCTCACCAATGACGGCGGACTGTCGCGCGTGCTCGAACTGCCGGACACCGGCTGGCTGCGGCGCTACCGCGCGCGCGTCCACGGCAAGGTCGAGGAGAGCGCGCTGGCCGGCCTGCGCGACGGCATCGCCGTCGACGGCGTCTTCTACGGTTCGATCGAGGCCTCGCTCGACCGCGAGCAGGGGACCAATGCATGGCTGACGCTGGGGCTGCGCGAAGGCAAGAACCGTGAGGTGAAGAACATCCTCGGCGCGCTTGGCCTCGATGTCACGCGGCTGATCCGCATCTCCTACGGCCCCTTCCAGCTGGAAGATCTGCCCGAGGGACATGTGCTGGAAATCAAGGGTCGGGTGCTGCGCGAGCAACTCGGCGAGCGGTTGATCGAGGAAGCCGGCGCCAATTTCGATGCCGAAATCCAGAAGCCGTTTTCCAACAAGCCGGTGCGCGGAAGTGGTCCGCGCCGCGAAGAAGCCGACCGCCCGAAATTCACGCGCGACGGCGACCGCCGGCCGATCGGCGAGGGTGGACTGATCAAGGCGCGCAAGCGCCGCGAAGGCAGCCGCGACGAGGCGCTGAGCAAGCTCTCGACGAAGCCGGAAAGGGCATTTGGCGAGCGCGGCGCGAAGTCCGATCGCGGCGGGTTTGGCGACAAGCCGCGCGGCAGGAAATCCGAGCGCGAGCAGCGGCCGATCGAGCCGCCGGGCCAGCGCAAGGCCAATGTCTGGATGGCGCCGGGCGCCCGGCCGATCGGCAAGGGCAGGGCGGAAGCCGACGCCGCGAGGGCCGCCGAGGCGAAGGCGCGCAAGGCATCCTACAAGCCGGGCGGCAAGGGCAAGCCGGGCGCGAAGCCTTTCGGCAAGCCCCGCGGCGAGCGCCCCGAAGGCGATGGCGGCAACAGGCCGCGCGGTCCGAAGAGGGGCGGCGATGCGGATCGTCGGCGGTGAGTTCCGCGGGCGTCCGCTGGCGACGCCGAAAAGCAATGCCATTCGCCCCACGACCGACCGCACTCGCGAGGCGGTGTTCAACGTCCTGGCGCATCGCTACGCCGACAAGCTGGAGGGCGGCCGTGTGCTCGACCTCTTCGCCGGCACGGGCGCGCTCGGGCTCGAGGCTTTGTCGCGCGGCGCCTCCTACTGCGTCTTCATCGAGGAATCGACCGAGGGGCGCGGCCTGATCCGCGAGAATGTCGAGGCCTACGGGCTCACCGGCCGCACCAAAATCTTCCGCCGCGATGCCACGCATCTCGGCGAAGCCGGCACGATCTCGCCCTTTGGCCTGATCTTCGCCGATCCGCCCTATGGCAAAGGCCTCGGCGAGCGCGCGCTGCGCTCGGCCAGGGCCGGCGGCTGGCTTCTGCCCGGCGCGCTCTGCGTCGTCGAGGAGGCGGCCTCGGCGCCGTTCGAGCCGGGCGCTGGCTTTTCCGTGATGGACGAGCGCAATTACGGCGAAACGGTTATCCGGTTCATCGAGGCCAGCTAGGTTGTTCTGGAAGTGAGCATGATGTCGTCCGAAAACCGCTTCACACTTTTCGGCATCATGCTCCGGCCACGCCTCGAAAATGCCGAACAATTCACTTTGCCTCACCAGCGAACCTTGCCTATCGTCGCGCAACCGGGACCGGAGAACTTGATGACACCTACACGGATTGCGCTGCGCGCGGCGCTCCTTGTCGGCACGCTGGCGATGGCGGCGTCGGCTCCGGCCCGCGCGGCCGACGATGGCGACGTCAAGGATTTCCTGCTCGACAACGGCATGGAAGTGGTCGTCATCCCGGACCATCGCGCGCCGATCGTCACCCACATGGTCTGGTACAAGATCGGCAGCGCCGACGAGCCCGCCGGCAAATCCGGCATCGCGCATTTCTTCGAGCATCTGATGTTCAAGGCCACGACCAATCACGCGGCCGGTGAGTTCGACCGTGCCGTGTCCGAGATCGGCGGCTCCAACAACGCCTTCACCTCCTACGACTACACCGCCTTCCACGAGACGGTGCCACCCTCGGCGCTCGAACAGATGATGGGCTTCGAGGCCGATCGCATGCGCAACCTGATCTTGACCGACGACGTCATCAAGACCGAGCGCGACGTCATCCTGGAGGAGCGCCGCTCGCGCATCGACAGCAATCCGCAGGCGGTTCTGGACGAGGAGGTCGATGCGACGCTCTGGCAGAACCAGCCCTACCGCATTCCGGTGATCGGCTGGATGCAGGAAATGGAGCAGCTCAACCGTCCGGACGCGAAAGCCTTCTACGACAACTATTACCGGCCGAACAACGCGGTGCTGGTGGTCGCGGGCGACGTCGATCCGAATGCCGTCAAGGCGATGGCCGAGCGCACCTACGGCAAGGTCGCGCGCGGTCCGGATCTGCGGCCGCGCATCCGCCCGGTCGAGCCGGAGCAGAACACCAAACGCACCGTGACGCTGACCGATGCGCGTGTCTCGGTGCCGAGCTTCTCGACGCAATGGGTCGTGCCATCCTATCATACGGCCAAGCCCGGCGAGGCCGAGGCGCTCGATCTGCTCGCCGAGATCCTCGGCGGCGGCAACCGCAGCCGGCTGTACCAGGAACTCGTCGTCAAGCGGGGGATCGCCTCCGACGCGGCCGCCTATTTCCAGGGCACGATGCTCGATGCCACCAACTTCACCGTCTATGGCGCGCCGCGCGGCGACGCCAAGCTTGCCGATGTCGAGGCGGCGGTCGACGCCGAGATCGCCCGCATCGTCAAGGACGGCGTGAGCGACGATGAGCTGGAACGGGCCAAGACCCGCTATGTGCGCTCCATGATCTTTGCCCGCGACAAGCAGGACGACATGGCCAACATGTATGGCTCCACGCTTGCCACCGGCGGCAACGTCAAGGACGTGCAGGAATGGCCGGACCGTATCCGCAAGGTCACCGCCGATGAGGTCAAGGCGGTGGCTGCCCGCTACCTGGTGCTCGATCATTCGACCACCGGCTATCTCTTGCCGCAGCAACAGGCGGGGAATTGATGATGAGCATGGAACATGCCAGCAGCTTCCCTTCTCCCACAAGGGGAGAAGGTAAAATCCATCGCGCCGTCGCCACCCTTTGCTTCGCCCTGTTCTTCCTGCTCCTGCCGGCGCTCGCTGCCCGCGCGGAGATGAACATCCAGGAGGTGAAGTCGAAGAAGGGCATCACTGCCTGGCTGGTGGAGGATCATTCGATCCCGCTGATCGCCATCCGCTTCGTCTTCGATGGCGGCAGCGCGCAGGATCCGGCCGGCAAGGAGGGCCTGGTCAACCTTATGACCGGCCTGTTCGACGAAGGCGCCGGCGACCTCGACAGCGACGCCTTCCAGCAGAAGCTCGACGATGCCGGCGCCGAGATGAGCTTCCAGGCCGCGCGCGACGGCACCTACGGCTCGATGCGCATGCTGTCGCAGGAGAAGAACGAAGCTTTCGAGCTGCTGAGACTTGCCGTCAACCGGCCGCGTTTCGACCAGGCGCCGATCGACCGCATCCGCGCCCAGGTGCTCTCCGGCATCCTCGCCAATGAGCGCGATCCGAACACGGTGGCGCAGCAGCGCTGGCTGCGCGCCATTTATGGCGAGCATCCTTATTCGCGTTCCGACCAGGGGACGAAGGACAGCCTGACAACCATCTCCGCCGATGACATCAAGGCCTTCCACAAGGCCAATTTCGCCCGCGACGGCCTGCATGTGGCGGTGGTCGGCGACATCGATGCCGCGGCGCTGGGCGACAAGCTGGACGAGGTGTTCGGCGATTTGCCCGAAAAGCAGACGCTGGCTCCGGTGGCCGATGTCACGCCAAAGCTCGGGCAGCAGCTCGAAGTGAATTACGACTTGCCGCAGACTTCGCTGCAGCTCGCCTGGCCGGGCGTGAAACGCAGCGATCCGGATTTCTTCGCCACGGTTCTGATGAACGAGATCCTCGGCGGCTCGACCTTCACCTCGCGGCTCTTCGCCGAAGTGCGCGAGAAACGCGGCCTCGCCTATGGCGTCAGTTCCGATCTCGTCGACAACGAGCACTCCCACGCGCTGCTGGTGACGACCGCGACGCGCTCCGACCGCGCCGCCGAAACGCTTGCGATCGTGCGGCAGGTGGTGAAGGACATGGCTGAGAATGGTCCCACGGAGGAGGAGCTCGCGGCGATCAAGAAATACCTGATCGGTGCCTACGCCATCAACAATCTGGATTCCTCCAGTTCCATCGCCTCGACGCTGGTCGAGCTGCAGGTCGATCATCTCGGCATCGACTATATGAAGCGTCGCGCCTCGCTCATCAGCGCGGTGACGCTCGCCGACGTCAGGGCGGCGGCAAAGAAGCTGCTGTCGGCCGATCCCGCCGTGATGGTCATCGGCCCGCCACTGGTGCAGGTGGCGGGAGGCGGCAAGGGATGAGCCCGACCTTCGGGGTGGCTTTCGGCGGCGGCGGCGCGCGCGGTCTCGCGCATATCCATATCATCGAGGCTCTCGACGAGCTTGGCATCAAGCCGGTGGCGATCGCCGGCTCGTCGATCGGCTCCATCATGGGAGCCGGCATGGCGTCGGGCATGACGGGCGCCGAGATCCACGGCTATGCCCGATCGATCCTCGGCAGCCGGGCCGAAGTGGCGGCGCGCATGTGGCGCTCGCGGCCGGGCACGATCGCGGAGGCCATGCAGGGCGGCATCCGCGTCGGCCAGTTCAACATCGAGCGCATCCTGAAGGCCTTCCTGCCCGAAGCGATCCCCCAGACGTTCGACGCGCTGACGACCCCGCTCAAGGTGACGGCGACCGATTATTTCGGTCACAAGCTGGCGGTGCTCGCCGAGGGTGAATTGCATTCGGCGCTCGCCGCTTCGGCAGCCATCCCCGCGGTGTTCCGTCCGGTGGTGCGCAATGGCTGCCTGCTGATCGACGGCGGCATCTACAATCCCGTCCCGTTCGATCTCCTCGAAAAGGATGCCGACATCATCATCGCGATCGACGTGGTCGGAGCGCCGAGCGACGCCGAACGCAAGCACCCGACCACGGTCGACCTGATGTATGGCGCCTCGCAATTGATGATGCAGTCGATCATCGCCAACAAGCTGCAGCAGTCCAGCCCCGACATCCTGATCCGCCCGAAAGTCTCGAAGTATCGCGTGCTCGATTTCCTGAAGATCGAGGCACTGATGGCCGAGACGGCGGAGATCAAGGACGAATTGAAGCGCGCCGTCGAAAAGGCGGTCGCCAGGCATGGCGGCAAGCGGGGGAAGAAGAACGCTGTCTGAGGGTCTCCTCTGATCGCACCCTTCAGGCGCAAGCGGTGGCGACCGAGGTCCGACAACCGAAGTCCGATGGGTCGGCGCATAGGTCTTCGGTTGAGCTGGACCTAAGAATAACCCGAGGTATTCTTTGTACTGATTAGCAGCCTTTTATGCATAGATTTGAGGCATGTCACAAACTCTTCATCGAGTTGCCCGTTGACGCACGCTCCGGTAGAGTTAATAATTTCCTAATATAAGGTAGCGCAAATAATCTCCCGACCGGCAACAACGAGTTACGGCGCTACTGGGGTAGGAATAGCATTGCGGCATTTTCGCCGCCGTCGCCGTCATCCTTGAGCTGTAAGCCGCCGAGAGCCGCCACTCGCCGGCCAAAGGCAGTTGGTGCGGCTTGCTCGACGTTATGCGAATCCCCCCTTTACGGAGTAGGCGCTGATCTCAGCGCTCTTGGCACGGGTGCTTGGGCTGTCTCGCCCGGCCATCATGCCAACGGCGGCAACTGACGCGCCCGGGATGTGAAAGGCGTGTCGTGGCTGTGGGGTTCAGTAGCGCGTCGCTCAGGTTGATGGGCACAGCCTTTGGTTCGGCGCAGGCGAAGGTGCGGCTTGTCGGCCTGATCCTCGTCGCTTGCGTTGCCATGTTTTTCCTCTTCGGCTCCGGCCGGCATGTA
Source organism: Mesorhizobium sp. M2E.F.Ca.ET.209.01.1.1 (assembly GCF_004010375.2). Lineage (NCBI taxonomy): Bacteria > Pseudomonadati > Pseudomonadota > Alphaproteobacteria > Hyphomicrobiales > Phyllobacteriaceae > Mesorhizobium > Mesorhizobium sp. M2E.F.Ca.ET.209.01.1.1. Next base: position 64,247 of record NZ_SADP02000005.1, read on the forward strand.
TCGATAGGCTCGATGCTCGTCGCGGCGGCGATGGTAGGTTTCGGTTGCCTGGCCATGTTCCGCGCCCGAGGCGGCGTGGTGCAAGATGCGGCGGAAAGCGTCGTCGACGCCGCGCACTCTCGCACAGTGACACGCAGCAAACCTTCGACGAGAGCGACCGGCCGTCGGCCGGCCGGCTCCGCTCGTTCCGAGCTCGCCGCCGCGCTTGCCAGCTGCCGGTCCGCCTTCGTCGCGGTCGGCCTGTTCAGCGGCATGCTCAACGTGCTGATGCTGGCGGGCTCACTCTACATGCTCGAGGTCTATGATCGCGTGCTGCCCAGCCGCAGCCTGCCGACGCTCGTCGGCATTTCGATCCTGCTCGTCATCCTCTATTGCGGGCAGGCCTTTCTCGATTTCGTGCGCGCTCGGGTTCTGGTGCGGATCGGCGGGGCGCTCGACGAGGCGCTTGGCCATCGCGTCTATACCTCGATGCTGAGATTGCCGCTGAAGGCAGGGCGCGAGGGCGACAGTCTGCAGCCGATGCGCGATCTCGACAGCGTGCGCGGCTTCCTGTCCGGCATGGGTCCGACGGCGCTCTTCGACCTGCCATGGATGCCTATCTACCTGGTCATCATCTTCATGTTCCACTGGGTGCTTGGTGTGACGGCGCTGCTCGGGGCGATCGTGCTGGTCGTGCTGACCCTGCTTGCCGAGCGGTTGACCCGACAACCGGTATCCGCCGCCACCTCGAGTGGAAACCGGCGCGGTGGGCTTATCACTGCCGGCACGCGCAATGCTGAAGTTGTCGCCGCCATGGGTATGGCCGGCGGGCTCGCGTCGCGCTGGCGAGATGCTAACCTCGATTTCATTGCTGACCAGCGCAAGGTCAGCGACGTTGCCGGCAGCTTCGGCGCTGTGTCGAAAGTACTGCGCATGCTGCTTCAGTCGTCGATGCTCGGCATAGGCGCCTGGCTTGTGATCGAACAGGAGGCCACGGCGGGCGTCATCATCGCCGCCTCCATCCTCAGCGGCCGCGCGCTGGCGCCGGTCGATCTCGCGATAGCCAACTGGAAAGGTTTCGTGAGCGCGCGCCAGGGCTGGCAAAGGTTGACCAAAGTGCTGGCGGCCATGCCTGCCGAGAATGAACCGATGCTGTTGCCGGCGCCTAACGCCAGCGTGACAATGCAGAATGCGATGATCGCGGCTCCTGGAGCGCAACGGCTGCTGGTCCAAGACGCCAGCTTCGCCATGGAGGCGGGCCATGGGCTCGGCATCATCGGCCCGAGCGGTTCGGGAAAATCCACCCTGGTCAGGGCTCTCGTCGGGGCCTGGCAGCCGGTAAGCGGCCGCGTCAAGCTTGACGGCGCCGATCTCGACCAGTGGTCCTCGCAGGAGCGCGGCCGCCATATCGGCTACCTGCCACAGGATGTGGAGCTGTTTGCCGGCACCGTCGCCGAGAACATCTCGCGCTTCGAACTGGACGCCGACGCCGACGCTATCATCGCCGCGGCAAAGGCCGCCGGCGCGCATGACCTGATTGTCAGCTTCCGCCAGGGCTACGAGACCGAGATCGGCGAGCATGGCGAAGCACTTTCGGCCGGGCAGCGCCAGCGCATTGCCTTGGCCCGCGCGCTGTACCGCGATCCGTTCCTCGTGGTGCTCGACGAGCCGAATTCCAATCTCGACATGGACGGCGAGCAGGCGTTGATCCGCGCGATGCTTGGCGTTCGTGAGCGCGGGGGCGTTGTCGTCATCGTCGCCCATCGTCCGAACGTGCTTGCCGCAGTCGATTTCATCATGGCGATGAACCAGGGGCGCTTGCACGAATTCGGACCGAAGGACGAGGTTTTCGCCAAGATGTTCCCGATGCTGCGGCCGGTCGCGTCAAGCACCCCGCCGCTGCGGCCGACCGCGGACTCAGCCCCTGTTGCCGCCGCCATCCGAACCGGGGGAGGGAACTGACATGGCCGCGCCGGGCAACTCCCACGCGTCGATCCGCTTCTATACACGGCTAGGGCTCGGGGCCGTGCTGCTGCTTGCCGGTGGCGTCGGCGGCTGGGCGTCGGTCACCGAGATCGCCGGCGCAGTTATCGCGCCCGGCGCGCTTGTGGTCGATTCCCACGTCAAGAACGTTCAGCATGCGACCGGTGGCATCGTTGCCGAGATCGATGCCCACGACGGCGACAAGGTGAAAGCCGGCGACCTTCTGCTGCGTCTCGACCGCACCGTGCCGGCCGCCAATCTTGCGGTGGTGAGCAAGGCGCTCGACCAGCTCACGGCGCGCAAGGCGCGTCTCGATTCGGAACGCCGCGGCAGCGACGACATCATCTTCCCGAACGAGCTTCTGGACCGCGTCGCCGATCCCGACGTCGCTGAAGCCGTGGCAGGCGAAAAGCAGCATTTCGAGACCCGGCGCACCTCCCGCACCGGCCAGAAGAGCCAGCTTGGGGAACGCATCGCCCAGCTCGAGAAAGAGATCGCCGGCGACATCGCGCAGGCGGATGCCAATAGCAAGGAGATCGAGTTGGAGCAAAAAGAGCTCGCTTCGGTGCGCGCGCTCTGGGCGAAGAAGCTCATCTCGATCGACCGGCTGACCCAGACTGAGCGCGAGGCCACGCGCCTCGACGGCGAACGCGGCCAGCTCGTTGCCTCCCAGGCGCAGGCCGAGGGAAAGATCGCCGAGATCAAGCTGCAGATCATCCAGATCGATCTCGACCTCAGCACCGAAGTGAACAAGGACCTTCGCGACGTCGACGGCCAGATGAGCGAACTCCTGGAGCGTAAGGTCGCCGCCGAGGACCAGCTGAAGCGGGTCGACATCCGGGCGCCGCAGGACGGGGTCGTGCAGCAGTCGATCGTCTATACGGTCGGCGGCGTGGTGAAACCGGGCGAGACGATCATGCAGGTCGTGCCCGACAACGACAGCCTTGCCGTGGAAGCCAGGATCGCACCCAGCGACATCGACAAGTTGTGGGTCGGCCAGTCGGCCTCGCTGCGCTTTTCGGCGTTCAACACGCGCACCACGCCGCAGATCGATGGTGTGGTCGAGAGGACCTCGCCCGACATCGCCACCGACCAGCGCACCGGCGCCAGCTACTACACCGTGCGCATCAGGACGACCGCCGCCCAGGTTGCACGCCTCGGCGAGGTCAAGCTGGTGCCCGGCATGCCGGTGGAATCCTTCATCAAGACCGAGGACCGATCGGTGATTTCCTACCTGGTGAAGCCTTTGCAGGACCAGATCACCCGAGCTTTCAGACAGTAAGCCCCGCCTGGAGCGGGAAAATGGAAACAGCAGATACGGAACGCAACCGCAGTCAAATTCAAGGGGAAACGTCATGGCCGACATTACGGACAATCTGACAGGTGATCCGCTCACGGTAACCGATCCCACGACAACCGGAAGCGCCGACCCCGTCGCGCAGCCTGCAATCTCGCTTGACCAGGCGGATGCGGATTACGCACCCGGTGAGACGGTGGGAATCACGACCACCAATGTCTCGGATGGCGGCACGTTCACCTTCGAGGTTGCCCATCTCAGCGCCGGCGCCGACGGCGTCCTCGGCACCGCGGACGATGTGCTCGCCTACGATCTCACCGGCACCGGTACGCCCTGGACCGTAACCGATGGCGGCGCCGGCGATCTCGACGGCGTTGTCAACGGCTCGATCCAGACGTCCTGGTACGTCAACGGCGACGCGGCAAACCAGGCGTTCGTGCTCACAATGACAGACCCGTCGAGCGGCCAGGTCGCGACGGTGAATTTCACCGACGCCGCGACCATGGTCGATCTGACTTTCAAAACCTCCGCAACGATCAACGGTGCAATCTTTTCATCCTCCGACGTCGTCACCGGCGCGGGAACGGGCCTGCTTGATCCCTTCGTTCGCATTCAGAACAACGGCTCAGAACAGGGGTACAACACCGACGCCAATGCTTTCGTTCTCGATAATACCGCCAAGGGCGGCAGCCAATATGTTCATTCACTGAACATCGCCGACATTCCGATTCAATTCATAAATGGTGTCGGTTATTATCGGTTTGATCTCGATATCAATGAGTCCAACACTGCCACCTCCCAAAACCTTTCTCTTGATACGCTCCAGATCTGGCAGGCCAGTGCCGGCAACTTGAGCAATTACGCACCCGGAGCGACCCCGGATCAGGGCACCGGCGCCTTCCCGGCCGCGGACGGTGCTTCATTGATCTACAATCTGGATGCCGGCGGCGATAAGTTCATCGGCCTGAATGGCGAACTCCAGCCGGGCAGTGGCAACACCACCGACATGTCGTTCCTCGTTCCGGTGGCGAATTTCGATCCGACCAAGCCTTTCATTTATCTCTATTCTGGCTTCGGCTACCAGGCCGGCACTTATCAAGGTTCCACGGAAACGGCGCCGAGCACCTGGACGGCCGATTCCGGCTTCGAGGAGTGGAATCGCCAGATCGGCCAGGTGATCGATGGTCACAAGTTCAATGACCTGAACGCCGACCATGTGTGGGAAGCCGGGGAGCCGGCTCTCGCCGGCTGGAAGATCTATCTGGATGTAAACAACGACAACCAATGGGAATCGGGAGAGCCGTTTGCGACCACCGACGCAAACGGATATTACAAATTCACGGTCACGCCTGGCACCTACACCGTTCGCGAGGTGCCGCAGGCGGGATGGTCGCAGGATGCGCCGAACAACGCGCAGGGCGAGTATACCATCAACGTGGTGGCCGGCGCGGACAGCCACAACAACGACTTCGGCAATTTCCAGTTGGCCTCGATATCGGGCCACAAATATCTCGACGCCGACGGCAGCCTGGCGACGACCGGTGACCGGACCGCGGTGCAGGGCTGGACGATCACGCTTTACAACGACGCCAACCACAACAACGTCGCTGATGCCGGCGAGCAGGTGGCGCAGACGACGACCGACGTCAACGGCCTCTACCAGTTCACTGGGCTGGTGCCCGGGGACTATCTGATCAAGGAACAGGACCAGGCGGGTTGGACGCATCTGAGCCCGGTGCAGATCAACCAGAACAGCGTCACCTCCGGCCAGAATCTGACCAACCAGGACTTCATCAATACACAACTCGGCTCGATCTCGGGTCACAAATATGTCGACGCCGACGGCAGCCTGGCGACGACCGGCGACGAGACCGGGGTGAACAACTGGACGATCACGCTCTACAACGACGCCAACCACAACAACGTCGCCGATGCCGGCGAGCAGGTGGCGCAGACGACCACCGATGCAACAGGCGCCTATCAGTTCACCGGGCTGGCGCCCGGCGACTACATCATCAAGGAAGAAGACAAGGCGGGCTGGACGCATCTGAGCCCGGTGCAGATCAACCAGAACAGCCTGACCGGCGGCCAGGACCTGACCAACCAGGATTTCGTCAACTTCCAGCTGTTCTCGATCTCCGGCACCAAGTACGAGGACCTGACCGGCGACGGCAAGACGGCGGACGACGTCGCCTGGTCGCATGGTCCGGTGACGATCTTCATCGACGACGACAACAGCGGCGACTTCAGCGCGGG